>JAJTBM010000110.1 GCA_021286885.1 Rhodocyclales bacterium | reverse complement strand
ATACGTCCTCTCCCGTGAAAATACCTGGCATCTGCCGGGTGTTTTCAGGGAATCGTTCTGCCCCGCAGCGGTCAAACTGGCTTTACTCATCCATGCTTGATGGTGATGCCATGACCGCTGCGTCTCCTTCTGGTGTCCATGCGTTCAGCGCCGTTATGACGGCTGAATCGCTTTTCCCACCTTCCCCACCTTCCGACCACGCGTTTGCAGCCCTGCGGCTAGCCATTGATGGGGCGACCCGCCTCCCCGAGGCCGAAGCGATTGCTGCCCTGGTCGCCCAGCTTCCCACCGATACCACCGCCCGGGGGCAGATCCGTGATCTGGCCCTCCAGCTGGCTGCCCGGATGCGCCACCACCGGGCCCGAGCCCGGGGCGTGGATGCGCTGATGCACGAATTCTCCCTCAGCAGCCACGAAGGGCTGGCCCTCATGGGCTTGGCCGAGGCCCTGCTGCGGGTGCCCGACAGCGCCAGCCGCCTCGATCTGATCCGCGACAAGCTGGCCGATGGGGATTGGGCCGCCCATGTGGGCCATAGCCCTTCCTGGTTTGTGAACCTGGCCGCCTGGTGCCTCAGCCTGACGGGGCGGGTGCTTGCGCCCCACGATACCGAAGGCCTCGCTGCTGGCCTGGGGCGCCTGGCCGCTGCCGGGGGGCAGGCCCTGGTGCTTCAGGCCATGGAGCAGGCCATGGGCCTGGTGGGCCAGCAGTTTGTGATGGGCGAAACCATAGGTGCCGCCCTGGAGCGCGCCGCCCAGGGAAACGCTGCCGCCTACCGCTACTCCTTCGACATGCTCGGCGAGGCCGCCCTGTGCGCCGAGGATGCTCGCACCTATGCCAGCGCCTACGCCCAGGCCATCGAAGCGATTGGCGCTGCCGACCACTGGCGCGGCGTCCAGCGGGGGAACGGCATCTCCATCAAACTCTCGGCGCTCCATCCGCGCTACGGTTGGGCCCAGCGGGAGCGGGTGCTCGCCGAGCTGCTGCCCCGGGTGCGCCAGCTCTGCCTGTTGGCCAAACAGCACGACATCGGCCTCACCATTGATGCCGAAGAGGCCGACCGGCTGGAGCTCTCTCTGGATGTGCTCCAGGCCCTGGCCAGCGACCCGGCCCTCGCCGACTGGGCGGGCCTGGGCTTTGTAGTCCAGGCCTACCAGAAGCGGGCCCCCCGGGTGCTGGACTGGATCATCGCCCTGGCCCGGCGCAGTGGCCGGCGCCTGATGGTGCGCCTGGTCAAGGGCGCCTACTGGGATAGCGAGATCAAGCGTGCCCAGCTCGATGGGCTGGTGGATTACCCGGTGTATACCCGCAAGGCCCATACCGACATCGCCTACCTGGCCTGCGCCCGTCAGCTGCTGGCCGCACCGGATGCGGTATTCCCCCTGTTTGCCACCCACAACGCCCATACCCTCGCCAGCATCCTGCACATGGCCGGCCCCTTCCGCCCCGGTGACTACGAGTTTCAGGGCCTGCACGGGATGGGGCAGGGGCTCTACGACGCCATCGTGAATCACCCAGATGCTGCCCTGCGCCGCCCGGTGCGGATCTACGCCCCGGTGGGCAGCCACCGCAGCCTGCTCGCCTACCTGGTGCGACGGCTGCTGGAAAACGGCGCCAACACCAGCTTCGTCCATCACATCGTGGATGAGGCCTTGCCCCTGGAAACCCTGGTGGCCGACCCCCTGGACGCCTTTGCCCGTAGCGCCGGCCAGCCCCACCTGGCCATTCCCTTGCCCCTGGCCCTCTACCCCGAGCGGATGGGCGCCCAGGGGCCGGATCTGGCCTCGGCGCAGGTGCGTCAGGCGTTGCTGGCCAGCCTGGCGCACGCCCGGAGCTGCGGCCTGCTGGCGGCCCCCATCACCAGCGTCGCATGGCCGGGCCAGCCCTTCGAGGCGCGCCCGGTGCATGCCCCAGCGGCGCTGGATCGGGTATTGGGAGAAGTGCGCGACACCCACCCGCTCGAAATCGCCGCCGCCCTGGAAGGTGCCCAGGCTGCACTGCCCGCCTGGCAGGCCCTGGGGCCCCAGCAACGGGCCCGGGTGCTCCATCAGGTGGCGGATGCACTGGCGGGGCGGGGTGACTTCCTGGCCTGCCTGCTGGTGGAGGAGGCGGGCAAAACCTGGCCTGCAGCCTGGGGCGAGCTGCGCGAGGCAGTGGATTTTTGTCGTTACTACGCCGCCCGGCTGCTGGCGGGAGATCTGGACGGAAGCCAGCCCGTGGGCCTGTTGCTGGCCATCAGCCCCTGGAATTTCCCCCTCGCCATCTTCGTGGGCCAGATTGCCGCTGGGCTGGCCGCCGGCAACGGGGTGATCGCCAAGCCCGCCGAGCAGACGCCCCTCATCGCCGACCAGGCCTTGCGCCTCTTTCACGCGGCGGGGGTGCCCCGGGGCGTGCTGCAATGCCTGCCTGGGCCGGGCGAAACGGTGGGCGCGGCCTTGGTGGCGGATGCGCGCATCGACGGGGTGTTGTTTACCGGCTCCACCGATGTGGCCCGCCTGATCCACCAGCGCCTCGCGGCCCGGGGCGTGGATCTGCTGGTGGCCGAAACCGGCGGGATCAACGCCATGGTGGTGGATTCCACCGCCCTGCCTGAGCAGGTGGTGGCGGATGTAATCAGCTCGGCCTTTGATTCGGCGGGCCAGCGCTGCTCGGCCCTGCGCCTCCTGTGCGTGCAGGAAGACATTGCCGAGCGGGTGTTCGGGCTGCTGGATGCGGCCCTCGCCGAATGGCGGGTGGGCCCGCCGGCCGCTTTTTCCACCGATATGGGCCCCCTCATCGACGGGGCCGCCCTGGCGCGCGTGCGTGGCCACCTGGAGCAGATGGAAGCCCGGGGTTTTCCGGTGCTGACCCGCAGCCTGCCCGCCGAAGCCACCCATGGCCATTATCTGGCCCCCGCCCTGATCCGGGTGACGGCGCCCGAAGACGTGCCCGAAGAAATCTTCGGCCCTGTGCTGCATCTGCTCGCCTACCCGGCGGCCCAGCTGGATAGCGTGCTCGCCCGGCTGGACGCCCGGGGTTACGGACTCACCCTGGGCGTCCAGTCCCGGGTGGAAGGGCATGTCCAGCACATTCTTGGGCGTATGCGGGTGGGCAATGCCTACGTCAATCGCAACATGATTGGCGCGGTGGTGGGCGTTCAGCCCTTTGGGGGGGAGGGGCTCTCGGGCACCGGCCCCAAGGCGGGCGGGCCCCTGAGCCTGCGGCGTCTGGTGCGCTACCCCGCGCCGCCTTTACCCGAATGCCCCCGCCCGTCCCGGCCCGGGCTGGATCGTCTGGCCACCTGGCTGGAGGGCGAGGCCCGCAGCCTCCTGGACGAGCCGGCCCGCCTGCGTTTGCTGGAAACCCTGGCCCGGGCCCGGCGTTACAGCCTTGCCGGGGTGCATGTGTCTTTGCCCGGCCCCACCGGCGAACAGAACACCCTGGGTTTTTACCCTCGGGGCGCCTTTCTGGGCTTGCCCAGGCATGGGGAGGCGCTGCTCGGCCAATGGATCGCGGCCCTCGCCACTGACAACCGCTATTTGTTGCTGGAGGCCGACAGCCAGGACCCCTGGCTCGCCCATCTCCCACCGGACTTGCGCCAGACCCTTGGGGTGGTGCGCGAACTGAACGGCGGGCATTGGGATGGGGTGCTGGCCGATCTGCCCGCGCCGGCCCTGGCTGATTGGCGTCAGCGCTGCGCCGCTGTGCCCGGCCCCATCCGCCCATTTTTGGTGGCAGACCCGGATTACGCCCTGGAGCGCATGGTGGTGGAGCGCTGCATCACGGTGAACACGGCTGCTACCGGAGGCAATCCGCAACTGATGCAACTCGATGAGGCCGGTTAGAATCCACGGGTGCAGCCCATATCCCGTTTTCGCCATCTCTCCCGCGTGCTTCTGAAGCTGTTGAGTGCCGCCGCCCTGGGCCTCGGGGCGGTGGCTCCCGCCTGGGCCCGGGTGCCTGTGGAAGCCCCGGAGGCCCCCGAAGCCCTGGGGCGCCTGATCGACCAATACCTGCCTTTTCTGGACGAGCAGAAGCCCGCCGCGCTGGATGCGGAGGCGCGTTTGCGCCTCTTGCGCCGGGCCCGTCGGGAAGTGGCCGACCTGCTGGCCACCGAGGGCTATTTCGAGCCGCGCCTGGAGGCCGTGGAGGACGAGCGGGGTTGGCGCCTTGTGCTGACCCCCGGCCCTCGGGTGCAGATCGGGCAGGTCGAGCTGGTGTTTGAGGGCGAACTGGCTGGGGCTGGGGATGAACGCCTCCGCCGTCGCCAGGATCTTGAGCACGCCTGGAAACTGCCCCAAGGTCAGCCTTTCCGCCAGGCCGATTGGGATCTGGCCAAGCAGGCCCTCCTGGACGACGTGGCCAGCCGGGATTACGCCGCTGCCCGGATCACCGAAAGCCACGCGGCCATCGACCCCGCCACCGGGCAGGCTACGCTGCGGGTGGTGCTGGATTCCGGGCCTGCCTACCGCTTTGGCGAACTCCAGGCCCGGGGCTTGAGTGATTACCCGGCGGAGCTGCTCCAGCGCTATCACCCGCCCGTCCCCGGAACGCCTTACCGGCTGGACAGCCTGCTGCGTTTCCAGAGTGCGCTCCAGAGCACGCCTTATTTTGCGTCGGTGGTGGCCGACGTGGTGCGGGAGGGGGGCGACCCCCAAGCCGCGCCCATCCTGGTGCAGGTGAGCGAGGCCAAGCCGCGCCGGGTGAGTCTGGGGCTGGGGGCCAGCAGCAACACCGGCAGCCGGGTGGAGATGGGCTACCGGGACGCCAACCTGTGGGGCAGCGCCAACAACCTGGTGAGCGGGCTGCGCCTGGAGCAGCGGCGCCAGGTGGGTTATACCGATCTTTTCCTGCCCCCCGACCGGGCGGGCTACCAGGATAGCGTGGGCCTGCTGGCCGAGCACACCAACATCTCCGGCCTGCAGACCCGGCGCCAGGCCTTGGGGCTGGTGCGCAGTATTCCGACGGGCATTATCGAAAACCGCTATGCCCTCAGCTTCCAGCAGGAGCTGTTGGCGCCCGAAGGCAGCGTGGAGACGCGCCGCACCGCCCTCGCCGCCAACTGGTCCTGGACCCGGCGCCAGGTGGATGACGTGCTCGACCCCCGGGATGGGCAGGTGCTTAACTTCCAGCTGGGGGGCGCGGCCCGGGCGCTGCTCTCGGATCGCAACTTTGTGCGCCTGTATGGGCGTTATCAGGGCTTCTGGCCGGTGTTCCGGCGGGATGTGCTGACCCTGCGGGCCGAGGCTGGCATCAGCGTGGCCGCTTCCCGGGATGGGATTCCCCAGGATTTCCTGTTCCGGACAGGCGGCGCCCAGACCGTGCGCGGCTATGCCTACCAGAGCCTGGGGGTGAAGGACGGCAGCGCGGTGGTGGGGGGGCGTTACCTGGCCGTTACCAGTGCTGAATATGTGCATTGGTTTGAAGGCGATTGGGGCTTGGCGGCCTTTGTGGATGCGGGCAATGCCAACGACGAGCGCAAACTGTTCAAGCTCAATCTGGGCTATGGCATAGGCCCCCGCTGGAAGAGTCCGGCGGGCCCCCTGGCCCTGGATCTGGCCTATGGGCAGAGCGAGCACCGGCTGCGCCTTCAGTTTGCGGTGGCGATCGCCTTTTGAGGTATGTGGGTTTCTGGCCTCGGTCAACGTAGCATGTGGGCAGGGCGTTGTAAGGCTGCGACGCTTTGTCGCCCGGCCTCCATCAGACTTTGCTGAATAATTGGCAAACCCCTGGGGGAGGATTAGACTGCCCCCCGTTTTTCCTGCCATGTAAACCGAAGAGGATCACAATGAAGAAGATCGTTGCTGCCGCTGTTGTTGCCGGCCTGATGGGTTCCGGTGCCGCTTTCGCTGCTGACACCCCCGCCCAGACCCTGGCCCAGTCCAAGGGCTGCCTGGCCTGCCATGCCATCGACAAGAAGGTTGTGGGCCCCGCTTACAAGGAAGTGGCTGCCAAGTACAAGGGCGACAAGACCGCCGAAGCCAAGCTGGCCGAGAAGGTGCAAAAGGGTGGTGCCGGCGTGTGGGGCCAGATGCCCATGCCCCCCCAATCCGTGACCCCCGCCGAAGCCAAGACCCTGGTGGCCTGGGTGCTCGGCATGAAGTGATCGGGTTTTCCCGGTTGCCAGAAACCAGCCTGCGGGCTGGTTTTTTTACGTCCGGCCCCGGGGGGGGGGGCGTCGCCGAAATGTCACGTCGAAGCAACAGAATATTCATCTGTGCAAGAGGGCGCGCAGGCCTTTTATGGGGCTGTTGCGAACATGCAACAGTTCCCCCCGGAAGCGCATCCAAAAAACAACGCCGTCCTTGCTCTTGTGTTTGACCCATGGCCACAATGCTGTCCAACTTCTCTCTCGGTAGAGAGGTGAAATTGGTCAGCCCGTGTAAGCGGTGCGCGCCATCTTCAATCAAGAGGAGAAACAAATGCAAAAGAAACTGATCGCTCTGGCCGTCGCTGGCCTGGCTTCCACCGCTGCCTTCGCTCAGTCCAACGTGACCGTCTACGGCGTTGCCGACGGCTCCTTCGACGTGGTCAAGGTTTCCAACAGCGCTGCTGATGGCAACAACCTGGGTAACACCACCCGCGTTTCCACCAACTCCTCCCTGATCGGTTTCAAGGGTGCTGAGTCCCTGGGCAACGGCCTGACCGCCGTGTTCCAATTCGAATCCGGCGTGTCTTTCGAAAATGGCAACGGCACCGCACTGTCCACTAGCCGTGACAGCTTTGTTGGCGTGGCTGGTGGTTTCGGTACCGTGGTTCTGGGCACCCTGACCGGCCCGACCCGCGCTCTGGGCTCCGCTCTGGACGTGAACGCTGGCGCCACCGGCATCGGCGCTAACGCTGCCCTGCTGGGCAAGCTGGGCAACCATCTGGTGAACTCCACCAGCACCGCCGACGGCTCCTACACCGCCAACGCTGGCTGCACCACCCGCTCCTCCACCTGCGCTTCCATCTTCGACACCCGTTGGAAGAACGCCATTGCTTACGTTTCCCCCACCTTCGCCGGTCTGAGCCTGACCGCTGCTTACGTGGCTAACGAAAACAAGAGCACCGCTGGCAACCTGGGCACCGCTGCTCAAGCCAACACCACCGGCTACGATGTGGGCCTGAAGTACGCCAACGGCCCCGTGATGGCTGCCGTGACCTACAACGCTGTGGATCTGGGCAACAACAACACCTCCTTCAGCGGCAAGAGCACCGACGTGGCTGACTTCCGCGTTGGCGCCTCCTACGACTTCGGCATCGCCACCGTGCGTGCGCTGTTCGACAGCACCCGTGCTGACAACTACTCTGTGGGTAGCACTCCTGTTGGCAAGGCCACCCAAAACGTCTACGGTCTGGGCGCCACCTACAACGTGACCCCCGCTGGCAAGCTGCTGGCTCAAGCCTACTTCGCTCGTGACCTGAAGGTGAACGGTTCCTCCGCTAAGGACACCGGCGCCAAGCTGTTCGAGCTGGGCTACGAGCACTCCCTGTCCAAGCGCACCATGCTGAAGGCTGTGTACGCTCACCTGAACAACGATGACGGCGCTGCTTACGACTTCGGCATCAACGCCACTGGCGTTGCCAAGGCTGGCGCTACCGTTCAAGGTCTGTCCCTGGGCCTGCGTCACACCTTCTAATTCAGACTCCCGTCTGAGCTAGAAATAAAACGGGCACTTTCGGGTGCCCGTTTTTTATTGCCAGCTCCCTTCTGTTGAATCCTCTTTGGGGCGAGTTTGTGCAGAGGGGTTTATGCAGGCATGAAAAAACGGCCACCCGTAAAAAGGTGGCCGTTTTGTTTGCCGGATGTCGCGCGGGCGTTTTAGCCCAGCACCACAAGATTATCCCGGTGGATCAGCTCGGGTTCTTCCACAAAACCCAGGATCGCTTCGATCTCGGCAGAGCTGTGGCGCAGAATGCGGCGGGTGTCGTTGGCAGCGTAGTTCACCAGGCCCCGGGCGATTTCCTTGCCATGGGCGTCGCGGCAGGCGACCACCGAACCCCGGGGGAAATCCCCTTCAGCAGCGGTGATGCCAATCGGTAGCAGGCTCTTGCCTGAGTGCAGGGCCTCGATGGCGCCAGCGTCCAGGGTCAGGCTGCCAGCCAGTTGCAGGTGGTCGGCCAGCCATTGCTTACGGGCGGCCAGCGGGGTGCTGGAAGCGTAGAGCAGGGTGCCGATGTCTTCGCCGGCGGCCACGCGCAGCAGCGGATTGCTTTCTCGGCCACTGGCGATGCAGGTGTGGGCGCCGCTACGGGCCGCCCGCTGGGCGGCGCGCACCTTGGTGATCATCCCGCCCTTGCTGATGCCGGTGCCGGCACCGCCCGCCATGGCTTCGAGGGCGGTATTTTCGGCCCGGTCGGCGCTGATCAGGGTGGCGTTCGGGTTCTGGCGCGGATCGGCGGTGTAGAGGCCCTTCTGGTCGGTCAGGATGATCAGCCCTTCGGCGTCGATCAGGTTGGCCACCAGGGCGCCCAGGGTGTCGTTATCGCCGAACTTGA
>JAJTBM010000109.1 GCA_021286885.1 Rhodocyclales bacterium | reverse complement strand
AGGATGTCCATCTGCCGGCCCGCGTCGTTGATGTAGTACTCGCGGGTCACGTCGAAACCAGCGTATTCGAGCACATCGGCCAGGGAGGCACCGTAGGCGGCACCGCGCCCGTGGCCCACGTGGAGCGGGCCGGTGGGGTTGGCAGAGACGAACTCGACCTGCACCTTGACGCCGGCCTTGTCGCCCCGGCCATAGGCCTCGGCGCGGTTCAGCACGTCGCGCACCACGGCGCTCTTGGCGTCGGAGGCGAGGGTGAAGTTGATGAAGCCGGCACCGGCCACTTCGGCCTTCACCACCAGGGGCGAGGCGGGCAGCTCGGCCAGCAGCAGGTTGGCCAGCTCCCGGGGATTGCGCTTCAGGGGCTTGGCCAGTTGCAGGGCCAGGTTGCTGGCAAAGTCACCGTGACCGGCCTGCTTGGGGCGCTCCAGGTTGATGGGAGTGTCGGCCTGTTCGGGGGCCACACTGGACAGGGCCTGACGCAGGAGGGAGGCAAGCTGGCTTTTGGGATCGGCGCTCATGGAAAACGACAGCAACTAAAAGTCGGCAATTATATCGAAGCGGGGCCAGCCACGGCGCCCACTCCGGGGGCTGGGCGGAATAATTTGAAGCAGTGCCCTGCAGAACGTGGCACACTCATGCCGACATGATTTAACAGTTTTATCAATCGTCATATGCGCACCCTTCGCCCGGTTACTGCCCTGGCCGCGCTCTTGCTGGCCCCCCTGCTTCATGCAGAAGAATTCACCCGTCAGTGGATCCTGCCCCTGCCCGCCGCCGAAGCCCAGCTCCAGCGCTGGCGCCTGGTGGAGTTGCGCGAAGGCAACGGCATCCGCCACGAGGAATACGTGCCCCGCGACCAGGTGGCGGGGGACTACCGAGATCGCATCCTGCTCCAGCGCTTTGCGGCCAACGGGATGACCCCCGATGCCTACCTGGGCCACATTGCCAGCGGCCTGGGCACCCATTGCCAGGGTTTTGCCCCGGGCGGGATGACCTCCTCCCAGCGCAACGGGCTCAACTCGGCCACCCGCACCGCCTTCTGCGGCCGCTTCGGGAGCCGGGATTACGGCTATGTGCTGGCCCAAAAGGCGATTCTGGATGGCGACTTTCTGTTCGTGGTCGAGCGGGAATGGCGCATCCCCGCCTTCAGCATCGACGAACAGGGCCTGCCCGGGCTGGGCAGCACGGGCAATGGGCCCGTGCTGAAAGAATTGAAACTTGCCCAGCGCTGGCTACTCGAAAGCGTTGATCCGGCCGCCCCGGCGCTGGCCACCGAACCCGGTAGCACCAGCACCCTGGCGGCATCCCCCCAAACCTCCCGGCGACGTCCCTGAACCAGGCCCCCCATGCTTTGCGGCGCGGGGGCTTTCCGGGCACAATCCGCGTTTTTCCCGAGCCCCACCCGTGCGCCTCTTCCGCCTCGCCAAGATCGTATCCGTCAGCCTCAAATACGGTCTGGATCAGATGATCCTGTCCAACGAGCCGACCGGCCGGCTGGCCTGGCTGACCCGCCTCACCGGACGCCGGCAATTCTCCGAGCCCTCCGGCGCCCGGCTGCGCATGGCCCTCGAATCCCTGGGCCCGATCTTCGTCAAGTTCGGCCAGATGTTGTCCACCCGGCGCGACCTGCTGCCGCCCCACATCGCCGAAGAACTGGCCCGGCTCCAGGATCGGGTACCCCCCTTCCCCTCCGACATCGCCGTCGCCCAACTCGAAGAAGCCTACGGCAAGCCGGTGGATGAAGTGTTTGTGCGCTTTGAGCGTACCCCCGTGGCCTCGGCCTCCATCGCCCAGGTGCACTTTGCCGAGCTGCCCAACGGCACCGAAGTGGCGGTCAAGATCCTGCGCCCGGGCATTGCCCCGGTGATCGCCCACGATCTGGCCCTGCTGGATGCCGCCGCCACCCTGCTCGAAAAGCTGTGGCCCGAAGGACGCCGGCTCAAGCCCCGGGAAGTGGTGGCCGAGTTCTCCAAATACCTGCGCGACGAGCTGGATCTGATGCGCGAAGCGGCCAACTGCTCCCAGTTGCGGCGCAATTTCAAGGATTCCGAGCTGCTGGTGGTGCCCGAAGTGCATTGGGACTGGTGCACCACCAACGTGATGGTGATGGAGCGCATGAAGGGCGTGCCCATCTCCCAGCTCGAAGCCCTCAAGACCCACGGCGTTGACCTGAAAGCCCTGTCCCGGGCCGGAGTGGAGATCTTCTTCACCCAGGTGTTCCGCGACGGCTTCTTCCACGCCGACATGCACCCGGGCAACATCTTCGTGGCCACCGAGGGGCCCACCCGGGGGCGTTACATCGCCCTCGACTTCGGCATCATCGGCACCCTCAACGACACCGACAAAAACTACCTGGCCACCAACTTCCTGGCCTTCTTCCAGCGGGATTACCGGCGCGTGGCGATTGCCCACATCGAAGCCGGCTGGGTGCCCGCCCATACCCGGGTGGACGAGTTCGAAGGGGCGATCCGCGCCGTGTGCGAACCCATCTTCGACCGCCCCCTCAAGGACATCTCCTTCGGCAAGACCCTGCTGCGCCTGTTCCAGACCGCCCGCCGCTTCGAGATGGAAGTCCAGCCCCAGCTGGTGCTGCTGCAGAAAACCCTGCTCAACATCGAAGGCCTGGGCCGCCAGCTCGACCCTGATCTGGATCTGTGGAAAACCGCCAAGCCCTTCCTGGAACGCTGGATGAACGACCAGATGGGCTGGCGCGCCCTCGCCCGCCACCTGAAGGACGAGGCCCCCGCCTGGGCCGCCATCCTGCCCCAGCTCCCACGCCTCGCCCACACCGCCCTGAGCGCCCATCCCCAGGACGAAACCCGCGCCGAGCTGGCCCGGATCAGCGCCGAAAGCCGGCTCCAACGCCGCTGGCTAATGGGCTGCGGTGCGCTGCTGGTGACGCTTCTCACACTCGAAATCGCGCGCTGGCTCTGCCCATAGAACAAAACCCGCGCTGATCTGCTCCAATCATCCACAGCACGCCGTGCTTCTGGTGCGCGCCCCCGTCGGGCGTGCCTATCGTGGAGGGGAAGATCATGGCCACACCCTATCAATCCGCAGCCCGTCCGGTACGCCTGCTGGGCGTCGCCTCCAGCCTGGGCGCCCCCATCCCCGGCCCCGCCGCCGGGCCCCGGGCGCTCCAGGCGGGTGATCTGGAACGCGCCCTCCAGCGCCGGGGCATACGCGCCCGCTGGCACAGCCTGCTGGAAGTGGTCAGCCAGGATCCCGCCCCGGCGGATCTGCCCGAACGCCTGCACGCCACCGGCCAGCTCCTCACCGAACTGGCCGACCAGGTCGCGGCCATCCACGCCAAAGACGCTCTGCCCTTGGTGCTGGGCGGCGACCATAGCATTGGTGCGGGCACCTGGCGCGGCCTCGCCCGGGCGCTGGCGCCCCAGGGCAAGCTGGGTCTGATCTGGATAGACGCCCACCTGGACGCCCACACCCCCGCCACCAGCCACACCGGCAACATCCACGGCATGCCCCTCGCCGCCCTGCTCGGCCTGGGCGATCCGGCCCTTGCCGACATCCCCGGCCCACGCCTGGACCCGGCCCACCTGGCCATCGTGGGCGCCCGCTCCTGGGAGCCCGAAGAACGGGCCCTGCTCGAATCCCTGGGGGTGCGCATCTTCTACATGCCCGAAGTGCAGGGGCGCGGCCTGGGCCCGGTGCTGGCCGAAGCCATCGCCCATGTGCGGGCCGGCACGGTGGGTTTTGGGGTCTCGGTGGATCTGGATTCGGTGGATTGCGCCCGCATCCCCGCCACCACCTGCCTGGTGCCCGACGGCCTCGACCCCCAGGCCCTGGCCGACGCCCTGCACCAGCTGCGCAGCTGCCCCGATCTGATGGGGCTGGAGATCGTCGAGTACGTGCCCGAACGGGACGTGGACGGCAGCGGCGCCCGCTGGGTGGCCGAATTCGCCTGCGCCGCCCTGGGCCCCACCACCAACCAGCTGCGCAGCCGCGAAAACGCCTACGGCGCCCACAACTACGCCCCCCTGCCGGTGGTGTTTACCCGGGGCGAAGGCGTGTGGCTGTGGGACGTGGAAGGGCGGCGCTACCTGGACATGATGAGCGCCTACTCGGCGGTCAGCTTCGGCCACGGCCACCCGCGCCTGCTGCACGCCCTCACCGAGCAAGCCCAGCGCCTCGCCCTCACCTCCCGGGCCTACTCCAACGACCGACTGCCCCTGATGCTGGAGCGGCTCTCCAGCCTGCTCGGCTACGACCAGGCCCTGCCGGTGAATACCGGGCTGGAGGCGGTCGAAACCGCCCTCAAGGCGGCCCGCAAGTGGGCCTATACGGTGAAGGGCGTGCCCGCAGGGCAGGCCGAAATCATCGTCTGCCACGACAACTTCCATGGCCGCTCCACCACCATCGTCGGCTTCTCCTCGGAACCCCAGTACCGGGCGGGCTTCGGCCCCTTCGCGCCGGGTTTCCGTGAGATTCCGTATGGCGACGCCGAGGCCCTGGAGGCTGCCATCACCCCCAACACCGCCGCCTTCCTGTTCGAGCCCATCCAGGGCGAAGGGGGCATCCACATCCCGCCCGCCGGCTGGCTGGCCCAGTGCGCCGACATCTGCCGGGAACACCAGGTGCTGCTGATCGCCGACGAGGTACAGACCGGCCTGGGCCGCACCGGGCGCCTGCTGGCCTGCGACCACGAAGGCGTGCGCCCCGACGGAGTGATCCTGGGCAAGGCCCTGGGCGGCGGGCTGCTGCCGGTGGCGGCCTTTGTGGCGGATGAAACCGTGATGGGCGTATTCCGCCCCGGCGACCACGGCTCCACCTTCGGCGGCAATCCCCTCGCCTCGGCGGTCGCGGCCGAAGCCCTGGCCCTGCTCACCGAAGACAAGCTGTGCGAACGCAGCACCCGGCTCGGCCAGTATTTTCTGGAACGGCTCCAGGCCCTCAACAGCCCCCTGATCCGGGAGGTGCGCGGGCGCGGGCTCCTGATCGGGATGGAGCTGGACACCCGCCGGGTGAACGCCCGCCAGGCCGCCGAAAGCCTGCTCGCCCGGGGGCTGATGACCAAGGACACCCACGACTGCGTGCTGCGTTTTGCCCCGCCCCTGGTGGTGGACGAGGCCGAACTGGACTGGGCGGTGAAACTGGTCGAAGACTGCCTGGAAGATCTGGCCCGGCAAAACGCCCCCGATCCGGCCCCGCTCTAGGCCCGATCAGGCCTCAAGGCGCTTCCGGCGCGGGCCGGGGGGCTGTAGCATTCGTCCCCCCGCCCCCACCCTTTTGCACCCGGCATGAGCACCCCTTCCCCGGCCCGCGCCTGCGGCATCGACTTCGGCACCTCCAACTCCACGGTAGGCTGGCTGCGCCCCGGCGCCCCCACCCTGCTGACCCTGGAAGACGGCAAGCCCACCCTGCCCTCGGCCATTTTCTTCAATGCCGACGAAGAGAGCACCCACTATGGCCGGGACGCCCTCGCCAACTACCTGGAAGGCTACGAAGGGCGCCTGATGCGCGCCATCAAGAGCCTCTTGGGCAGCAAGCTGATGGAAGGCAGCACCGAAGTGGCGGGCCGCGCCCTGCCCTTCAAGCAACTGCTGGCGAGCTTCATCGGCGAACTCAAGACCCGGGCCGAAAGCCAGGCCGGGCGCAGCTTTGAGGCCGCCGTATTTGGCCGCCCGGTGTTTTTTGTAGACGAGAACCCCGAGGCCGATCGCAAGGCCCAGGACACCCTGGAAGAAATCGCCCGGATGGTGGGCTTCAAGGAGATCAGCTTCCAGTTCGAGCCCATCGGTGCGGCGCTCCACTACGAAGCCGGGCTGGATCGGGAAGAGCTGGTGCTGATTGCCGACATCGGCGGCGGCACCGCCGACTTCTCGCTGGTGCGCCTCTCCCCCGAACGAGCCCGCCACCTGGAGCGCCAGGACGACCTGCTCGGCAACGCCGGCCTGCACGTGGGCGGCACCGACTTCGACCGGGCCCTGAGCCTGGAATGCGTGATGCCCCTGCTGGGCTACCGGAGCGCCATGAAAAGCGGCGCCGAGATCCCCAACAGCCTGTTCTTCCAGCTCGCCACCTGGCACACCATCAACTTCGCCTATACCCGCCAGGCCTTTGCCGACTACCAGAACATCTACCGGGACGCCACCGCCCGCCAGGAACTGGATCGCCTGGGCCGCCTGATCGGCCAGCGCGAAGGCCACTGGCTCGCCCTCCAGATCGAAAACGCCAAGATCGCCCTATCCACCGAGCCCTGTACCCAACTGGAGCTGGATCGGCTGGAGGCCGGGCTGGAACACCCCATCACCCAAGACGACTTCACCCGCGCCACCCTCAGCCTGGTGGATAGGGTGGCCGCCACCGTCAGCGAACTCCTCACCCAGGCCGGCGTGCCCCGCTCGGCGGTGGACACCCTCTACTTCACCGGCGGCGCCAGCGGCGTCCCCCAACTGCGCGCCCGCATCGCCGCCGAACTCCCCCAAGCCCGCTGCGTGGAAGGCGACCTGTTCGGCAGCATCGGCGCCGGGCTGGCGGTGGAAGCCGGGCGGCGCTACGGGTGAGGTGGCCGGGGGCAAGGCGCTGGCCCCGTCCCCGCCCCTAAACCCAGATGTACGCCCCAAGCCTCAGCAGCGGGCAGGGGCTGTGCCCTGAGCACACAAGCATTCACGGCAACGCCTAAAAATTCATTTGACATAAACGCACGGCAAAAAAAGGGGCCGCCCACAGGGCGACCCCGTCCCTCGACAGGAACCTGGCCCGCAAGCCAGGTCTCCCTCCCCATCGAACGAAACTGTCAGGCGCCGGGTGCTGCGGGAGCAGCGCGCCCCGGGCCCTAATGCCTTGTCCAGGTGGTAGCCAAGGCACAGGTAAAACTCAAAAGCAGAAGATCATTCGAACTCGATGATGACTTCGTCCACCGACAGGCTGCTGCCAGCCGTGGCGGTGATCTTCTTGACCTTGCAGTCCTGCTCGGCCTTGAGGATGTTTTCCATCTTCATGGCTTCGATGATGGCGAGCTTTTCGCCGGCCTTCACTTCCTGACCCACCTGCACCGACACTTCGCGCAGCAGGCCGGGCATGGGGGAGAGCAGGTACTTGGACAGATCGGGCGGCAGCTTTTCGGGCATCAGGGCCAGCAGTTCGGCAGCACGGGCGCTCATCACCATGAAGTCGGCGCGGGTACCCCAGTGGAACAGGCTGTACTTGGTCTTGTGGCGCTCCACCTGGAGGGTGAAGGGCTCGCCATTGACGGTGCCGTTGAACAGGGATTCGCCCAGCTTCCAACCGGACTTGATCTCGTAGCTCTTGCCCGCGTATTCGACGTGGTAACCGCCTTCGATGGGACGGGCCACCACCGGGTGGTGCTCGTTGCCTTCCTTGTTGAGGCGGATCACCATCCATTCATCGCCCACCAGACGCTCGTGGCCGGGCATCTGGCCGCTCACGGAAGCGGCGCGGTCGGTGTAGGCGCGATACACGTAGGCAGCCACCGAAACCAGCAGGGCCGGATCATCGTGGGGCACCATGGAGGCATCGAACCCGGTCGGGTAGTGCTTGGGAATGAAGCCGGTGTCGAAGATGCCCGAATGGAAGACCGGGTGCTGCATCAGCGCGGCCTGGAAGGGGATGTTGGAGGAAATCCCACGGATCACGAAGGCGTTGAGGGCGTCACGCATGCGCTCGACGGCGGTGCTACGGTCCTTGGCGTGCACGATGAGCTTGGCGATCATCGAGTCGTAGAACATGGAGATTTCGCCGCCGTCGTACACCCCGGTATCGACCCGGGTGGTGCCCTGGGCGTCGGTCACTTCGGCGGGGGGCAGGAACTTCACCAGACGGCCAGTGGAGGGCAGGAAGCCACGGAAGGGGTCTTCCGCGTTGATCCGGCATTCCATGGACCAGCCGTTGATCTGCACATCTGCCTGGGAGAGGGGCAGCTTTTCGCCGTAGGCGACGCGGATCATCTGCTCGACCAGGTCGAGGCCGGTGATCAGCTCGGTGACGGGGTGTTCCACCTGGAGGCGGGTGTTCATTTCCAGGAAGTAGAACTCCTTGGTCGCCCCGGACACCACGAATTCGACGGTACCGGCGGATTCGTAGTTCACGGCGCGGGCCAGGGCCACGGCCTGCTCACCCATGGCCTTGCGCATCTCGGGATCAACGAAGGGGCTCGGTGCCTCTTCGATCACCTTCTGGTGGCGGCGCTGGATGGAGCAGTCACGCTCGTTCAGGTACACATAGTTGCCGTGGGAGTCGCCCAGCACCTGGATTTCGATGTGGCGCGGCTCAAGCACGTACTTTTCGATGAAGACCCGGTCGTCACCGAAGGAGTTGCGGGCTTCATTGACGCAGGAGGAGAAGCCTTCGAAGGCTTCGGCGTCGTTGTAAGCCACCCGCAGACCCTTGCCGCCGCCACCGGCGGAGGCCTTGATCATGACCGGGTAACCGATCTTCTTGGCGATTTCGACCGCTTCGGCGGGGCCGGCGATAGCATCGTTGTAGCCGGGGATGGTGTTCACCCGGGCTTCGATGGCCAGCTTCTTGGACTCGATCTTGTCCCCCATCTTGGCGATGGA
>JAJTBM010000108.1 GCA_021286885.1 Rhodocyclales bacterium | reverse complement strand
GGAGGCGGATGCCGAAGCCACTGTCGCGATGATCCTGCCCAAGGTGCCGGCGGCCCTGGACAATGGGCGTCTGGGCACCCATCAGGTGGAGCCCGACAAGGACGGGGTGATACGCCGTTATCCGGGCTGGCTGGCCCATGCGGGCTGGCGCATCCCCTCCCTGGCCCAGCGGGTGGTGGAAGAGGCCGGCCTGCCCGGTGCCGAGCAGCAGGATGTATTGCTCAACTGGCGTGGCCCGCCCTTCACCTATCCCTATGTGTCGTTCATCGAGGTGTATCGGGCCCTGCAACACCCGGAGCAGGCGCTGCCGGGCGGGGGCTTTCGCGACAAGATCGTGATTATCGGCTCCACGGCGCCCAGCCTGTTCGACATCAAGGCCTCGCCCATGGCCCGCATTCACCCGGGGGTGGAGATTCTGGCCACGGCCATCGACAATCTGCGCCACCAGGATTACCTGCGGGAGCAGCCCCGCTGGGCCATGGTGCTGCTGGCCCTGGTGCTGGTCTGGAGCATGGCCTACGCCCTGTATCGCCAGGTGCGCATCGAGGTGTTCGATACGGTGTTCGGGGTCTTGCAGGGGGGGCTGCTGGCGGTGTCGTACGCGGTGCTCAACCTGAGCCCCTGGTATCTGGATGCATCGGCGCCCCTCTCCATCGGGCTCAGTTTCTTCACCCTGGCTCGGGTGTATTACGGCCAGTCCATGCGCTGGCTGGCGGATAGCCAGGTGCAGAGCATTGCCGAACTGGCGGCCGGCGAGCGTCATCTGGCCGTGCTGGCCCTGCGTTTGCCCGGCGTGGATGCCCGGGAGCGGCGCCGGCTCAAGGGGGAGATCGACCACCTGGTGGCGCGCTCCAGCCTGGGCGCCTGGGCAGCAACGATCAGGTGTTCATCTACTACTCGGGCCACGGGGGCCGCCAGCTGGTGAATGAGGCCGACGGCCAGCAGCGTTGCGCCGAGATGCTGATTACCTACGATGGCCGGGGTTTGCTGGATTCCGAGCTGGAAACCCGGCTCAAGGCTCTCTCCGGCAAGACCCAGAAAACCATCGTGTTCCTGGATGCCTGCCACTCGGGGGGCGTCACCACCCGTTCGGTGGCCAAGGGCGGGCCCATGTACGCGGCCAAGGCCTATGTGCCGGATGAGGGTAGTTGCACCAAGCCCACCAATGTTCTTACCCGGGGCCTGGCCCAGACCCGGGCAGCGGGCAGTGGTGGCGGTAATTTCGTGCACATTGCGGCGGCCCGGGATAGCGAAATCTCGCTGGATCAGCCCGGCAAGGGCGGGGTGGCCACCCAGGCCTGGCAAGCCTGCCTGGCCGGGGCTGCGGCCGATCTGGATGGCAGCGGCGGCCTGTCTGCCGAAGAGGTGCGCGCCTGCGCCCAGGCCCGCATTGATCAGCAGCTTTCGGGGGGCAACGGTTATCTGCCCCACCATGTCAGTCTCACCGGCAACAGCGGCATGGTGTTGAGCTATGCCACCCGGGATGCCGATGCTGCACCTGCACCTGCACCTGCACCCGCGCCTGGGGCCGCACCCAGCCCGGCACCGCTCAAGCCTGCACCCGCAGCCCAGCCCACCGCATCGGCAACGGTAACGCCACCGCCTGCGCGCCCGGTGGCGGCTGTGCCCCCCTAGCCCCTGCGCCTGTGGCCAAGCCTTCGGCCCTGGGGGCGCTGACCGACATCTACAACAGCCGGGATGACCGGCGCCTCGTTACGCTCACCAGCAGCAAGCCCCGTCTGGTGATCGGCAAAGACAGCCTGGATCTCACCCTCAGCTCCCGGGAAGGGGGCTATGTGTATCTGCTGATGGTGGGCTCCGATGGACAGGTGTTCGACCTGCTCTTCCCCAATCAGCTGGATCGCAACAACCTCATCGAGCCGGGCGGCTCCATGCGCCTGCCCCGCTCGGCCTGGGATCTCACCGCCGAAGGGCCTGCCGGGCGCGACACCCTGCTGG
The DNA here is from genome assembly GCA_021286885.1 of Rhodocyclales bacterium. GTDB lineage: Bacteria > Pseudomonadota > Gammaproteobacteria > Burkholderiales > Rhodocyclaceae > Zoogloea. The sequence continues at coordinate 6,586 of JAJTBM010000108.1, read as the reverse complement.
CGATTGTGTCGGATGCACCCCGGGATTTTAAGGCGGCGGGGCTCCAGGCTGCCGGGCCTTTCTCTGAGGCGCCCGCCCATGCGGCCAAGGACATCCAGCTCGTTACCGCAGGTTCGCCCCAGGAAGCCTCTGCCGAATGCCAGAGCTTGCCCAGTACCCGCAATATCGGGATCCGCAAGCGTTGCTCCAACGCCTATGGCGCGGCTCTGCTCACCATTGATGAGGTGGCGCGTTGATGGCCGCTCTCCGCTGCAACCTTTGAATCAGGAGCATTCTCCATGAAAGCTTTTGCCCGTCTGCTGGCTTTGTGGCTGGCGGCCAGCCACCTGCTGGTGGTGTCTACCCAGAGCGTGGCCGCTGCCGCAGCCCCCGTACCCCCGGCCCAGGAAGAGGGGGAACAGGATGCCGCCCAGCCCAAGTTTCTGTTCTGGGGCATTCTGCTCAATATGGCCATGAAGCTGGCCATGTCGGCCCTGTCGAGCTGGCTCAACGACCGCCTGACCGAGAGCCTGAACGACCCGGCAACCCTCAAAAAACTCAACGCCAACAGCACCACTGCGCTGATCGTGCCCCTGGCCCGCTACGCCCTCGGGGCCAAGTCTGCTGGCGCCCCCGCAAACGTGGTGGTGGGGGAGCCGAACGCCCCCATACGCGTGGAAAATGGTCAGGAAAACTACCAGGGTGCGCACGTGGCGATTGTGGGCTTTGACCGCCAGGGCCAAGCCACTGGCCTGCGCCCGGTGAGCGAGGGCTTCAAGGATGGCGACCGGATCAAGCTCAAGGTGTTGCCCACCTTCGATAGCCTGCTGGTGATCGAAAACATCACCCCCACAGGCGAGCGCAAGCAGATCTATCCGGCCCGGGCCGATGAGGCGGTGCGCCTGCAACATGGGGTTGAGGTGCTGCTGCCCCTGAACCGGAATGACTACTTCGAATTTGCCGGCGCCACTGGCGATGAGCAATTGGTCGTAACCCTGCGCGACCCCCGTTCCCTCACGGGGAATGCGTCCACCGCCCCGGCCAACCGCCAGGACGATGCCACCGGCTCCCGCTTTGTCCAGGAAACGCCGCCGGGTACCTATCCGCTCATCTCCCAGAGCCTGAAACTGCAACACAGCCACTGAGAAAGCCCTCGCCATGCGTCTGCGTCATCTTGCCCTTGTGCTCAGTCTGCCGTTCAGCCTTGCCGCCCAGGGGGCGGGGTCGGCAGAAGTGTTCCAGAACGCTCCGGCCAGCGTGCGTCCTTATCTGGATCAAGCCCTCCAGGCTCGGGCCGCGCAGGATGGGGAAGGGGAGCGGCGCATGCTGGAGCAGGCCTTGACCACCCTGGGCAGCAGCCACCCGGACAGCTTCTGGATCTACCGGATGCTGCGCCAGTATTACTCCGACCGGGGCAACCCCCTGATGGCCAGCCGCATGGGCGAGCTGGAAATCACCACGGCGGGGGGCGAGGGGATGAAGATTCCCGCCATGACCGGGCTGGTGGTCCAGCGTTCGGCCCTGCACGACAAGGACGGCGCCCAGGCCGCCCTGAATGCGCTCCAGAGCCAGTTGGGCATCATGCGCACCAAGCGCAACTGGGCCCAGCGGGGCAGCCTGTGGCAAGGCCAGCTGGCCTGGGCCACCGGTCAGATGCACAGTAGTTTCGGGCATCCGGTGGAAGCCGAAGCGGCCTTCCAGGCCTGCCTGAGTTCCCTCGCCGAGTTTGGCCGCTTCAACCCCGGCGAGGCCGACTTCCAGTTGGCCGAGTGTGCCGCCGAGCTGGCCCAGTTGCAGATCAACCAAGGGCGCCTGACCGAGGCCGGTGCGCTGCTGCTGACCCAGCGCCAGCTCATGGAGTCTGCCCTCGCCAAACAGCTGCGCCCTGCAGCCATGGCGCGCATCGCACCGCCCCTGGTGCGGGTGGCGGTGGAGCAGGGGCGCAACCCGGAGGCGCGCCGGATTGCCGAAGAGGCGATCCAGTCCATCCAGGCCCTGGGCGCCCAGGAAAGCTCTTTGCGGCTCGCCCGCCTGCTGGCCGATGCGGTGCCGCGCCTGCTCGCCCTGATCCACGGGGAGCGGGGTTCGGCAGAGTCCGGCGTTTTGCGCACCGCCCAGATGAACTGGCTGCTGGAGGGCTACCTCAACCTGCTGTCCGACGTGGCTCGCCAGGGCGGCCCGGAGGCGCCTGCTGCCATCGAAGAAAGCTTCCGGCTGGCCGACATCGCCCGGGGCAGCACCGTCCAGCGCGCCCTGGCCGCTGCCGCCAGCCGTAGCATCCCCGACAACCCGGCCCTGGCCGATCTGGCCCGCAAGGAGCAGGATCAGGATAATGAAATGGCCGCCCTCACCGACGGCCTCAACAACCTGCTGGCCCGGGGGCGGGTGGCCGAGCAGGACAAGGTGGTGGCCGACATGCGCGCCCGCCTCAACACCCTGCGCAGCGACCACGAAGCCACCCTCAAGGAGTTGCAACGCAAGTTCCCGGCCTACGCCGGGCTGCTCAACCCCCAGGCGCTCACCCCCCGCGAGCTGCAAAAATATCTTGGGCCGGACGAGGCCCTGGTGTCGGTGTATGCCACGTCGGATCGCACCCTGATCTGGGCCTTTGGCGCCCAAGGCGCGGTACGCTTTGTGGTGGCACCCCTGGGGGCCGATGCGGTGGCTGCCGCCGTTACCCGTCTGCGCCACGGCCTGGACCCCAATGAAGCCACCCTGGGGCGGGTTTCCAACTTTGATAGCAAGACTGCCCATCAGCTCTACGCCAGCCTGCTGGCCCCCGTGGCCGAGGGCTGGAGCGGCGCCCGCAAACTGGTGCTGGTGCCCCACGGCCCCCTGGGGCAGCTGCCGTTTTCGGTGCTACTCACCGAGCCCTGGCAGGAAACCCCCCGGCCCCGTGCCCTTTGCCTCCATGGCCAGCCCCGTGGCTGATTCGTCAGGTGGCCATCTCCCAGCTGCCTGCCGCCCTGGCCCTGCCAGTGCTGCGCCAGCGGGATGCCGGGCGCGCCAGCCGGGCGAGCAAGCCCTTCATCGGCTTTGGCGACCCCTTGTTCAGTCAGGATGCCGCCCCTGCGCCTACCCGGGCCGCCAGCCCGGGCCAGCCCCAGTACCGCAATCTGGCCATCAAGCCGGCAGCCGCTGCGGCGGTCAGCCAGGCCAATGTGGCCAGCGCTCTGGATTTCAGCCTGCTCTCGCCCCTGCCCGATACCGCCGAGGAAATCCGCCAGGTGGCCCAGGCCCTGCGCGCCGATGCGGGCCAAGACACCTATCTCCAGCAGCGCGCCACCGAAACCAATGCCCGCCAGACCGACCTGCGCCCGTACCGGGTGGTGATGTTTGCCACCCACGGCCTGGTGCCCGGTGAAATGCCCGGCCTCTACCAGCCCGCCCTGGCCCTCAGCAACCCAGGTCTCACCGGCGAAGCTGCGGCCCCCGGGCTGGACGGCATGCTGACCATGGAAGAAATCCTCACCCTCAAGCTCAACGCCGACTGGGTGGTGCTTTCGGCGTGTAACACCGCCTCTTCCAGCGGCAAGGGGAGCGAGGCGGTGTCCGGTCTGGGGCGCGCCTTCTTCTACGCGGGCGCCCGGGCCCTGTTGGTGACCCACTGGCCGGTGGAAACCGTATCGGCGCGGCTGCTCACCACCGACACCTTCCGCCGTCAGGCCGAAGAGCCCAACACGGCCCGCGCCATCTTGCTCCAGCAAGCCGCCCTGGGCCTGATGCAGCAGCAAGGCGGCCAGTACAGCTACGCCCACCCGATGTTCTGGGCGCCCTACGTGATCGTGGGGGACGGGGGCTGAGCTGTGGTGTGGTGTGGCGATCCTGTGCGCAGACTATTGAAATAAGCGCCGCCCCAGTGCTTCTATCCGCGCCCTTTGTTCCAGCTTGGCCAGCAGCTCTTCGGGGAGGGCCTGGGTGCCCCGGTGGGCGCCCCATAGGGCACCGGCCATGGCGCCCAGAGTGTCGGTGTCGCCACCGCAGCGGGCCACAAAATCCAGCATTTCTTTAAAGGGGCGCTCGGCAAAGTGCAGGGCAATGAAAATGGCGCTGATGCAGGCATCTGCCGCCGCAATCCCGTTGCCCAGGCTGGCCGCCAGGGTTTTGGGGCTGACGTCGGTGCCCTGGGCGAGCCAGTGGGTGGCCAGCGCCAGTTTTTGGGCAAACGGCGCGTGTTGGGCCTCCTGGCTGAGGGTGGCCAGGGTTGCGTCGGGTGGGGTGTGGGCCAGGGCCAGGGCAGTGGCCCGGGCCACCAGTTGGGCGCCTTCAATGCCCAAAGGGTGGGCGTGGGTGATGAGGGTGGCCTGGCGCACGGTTTCGGCCAGGGCGTCCGGCTGGCGGGCACAGAACAGGGCCAGGATGGGGGCCCGCATGGCGCCGCCGTTGCCGTAGGAGCCGTCCCGATACACCGCCCGGCTGGCGCTTTGCCAGTCTTGCCCCCGGCGAATGCGCTTGAGCACCCGGGCGGCCCCCGGCCCATAACCTCGGCTCCAGTGGTAGCTGTGGGCGAAGCGCCGGGCCAGGTCGGCTTGATCCAGCCGGCCACAGGCGAGCAGGGATTCGGCCACGTCCATCGACATCTGGGTATCGTCCGTCCAGCGCCGTGCCCCCTGGCGGGTCGTGCCGATCAGCCTCCAGAGCAGCCGTTCCAGAGGCCCGCCCTCGAAGGGCGCACCCCATGCGTCCCCCAGGGCGAGGCCCAGGAAGCAGGCGGCAAATTGGTCTGGGGTGGGGGCGATCATATCTTTGCGCCTTTTGGTAAATCGTCTGGATTGGGCGCTGGGGATACTGGATCTGTTGTTACGGGATCAAAGCAGCCGCTGTCTTGGGTGCCTGGAAATGCTTGGATCAGACGTTTTCTCATATCGGGGTCGTGCTGAAAGACGGTCATCCAGATACTGAAAAATCCGTACCCTTGAGCTGTGCGGATGGCGCTTCGGCGTACTGCGTTGTTGCCGGGAGAGGCTTCTATATCTGCGCGGGCTTCTTCGGCAACCATCCAGGCTTCCATGCGCTGGGATACGCGATCCAGGGCTACGTACCGGCTGTTCGGATCCAGGTGGGTGGTGCTTGGTTTGTCGAGCCCTGTCAGGGCCAGGGTGTTCCGGGCATGCTGAGCCATCCCTGATTGCGTGCATTGGGTGGAGGGAAGGATTTTGCCGTCGGGCTGATAACTGAAAGCGACAGATGTATTGTCCCGGTCGGGCAACAGAATATCGGACAGGACGACGTCTTTATCCTTTTTGCAGGCGTTGCAATTCACGCAGGCAAGTAGATAGTTGTCCCAACGGCCAATCAGGTGGGCGTAGGCGGGCAGGCCTTTGGGCTGAATATGTTCTACGGCGAGTTGAGTGGCTACCCGGCGTTCGCAATAGCTGCAATAAGGCCCCAACTGAGTCACCAGATGTGCTTGGGCCTGGGTGTAAGGAGAAAAGTCTCCGGCAATGGGGCTTGGGCCGCGACGAATGGGGCGCATGGATCATTCTCCCAGACGGGCGGCTCGCTTCATTTCGAGAAAAGCTTGGAAGGCTGGGTTGTCTGCATAGGGCGCAATCGTTTCGGCCAAGCGCTCCTTGAATTCGGCAAGTTTGGCTTCCGGTGCCAGGGCGGCCTCGTCCAGGATTTGCAGGTATTGCTTGGCTGCCCCCTTCATGGTTTCGTAGCGAAGGCTGACCTGCGGGTTGCGAACTCCCATGATGCCCTGGGCGATGTCTTCAACAGACATGTTGGCCAAATCAGCGGTAGGTTGCCCATCTAGCATGGTCAGTTCTTCGCCGCTTCTCAAAGACTGGATCAAAAATGGGGAGTGGGTTGTGCAGATGAACTGAATGCTGGGAAAAGTCTGGCGCAGGTCATCCACAATCCGCCGTTGCCAGCGGGGGTGAAGGTGCAGGTCTAGTTCGTCGATAAGTACAACGCCCGGCGTTTGATGCAGCACCTGCGCGCCCAGGTGGGGATTCAGTCGGGCCGCTTTCTGGGCAATGTCGCCTACCATGGCCAGCATGCAGCGTTGTCCGTCACTCAGGTTGAAGAAGGGTTGTGCGCCGTGCTGCATTACCATGATGACTTCACCCCGTTTGGGGTCAAAGTACAGGTTTTCAGCGTCTTCCACACAGTTGATGATGGCTCGCTTGACGACCTGGAAGGCTGGCGTTTCACGCCCCTGCTGATAGCCGATCCAGGATTGGCGAGCAATCCAGAGCGCCAGGTCACGTATGGAAAGCCTGGGGTCCACACTGTTCCGGTAGCCTTCAAAGCGGGACAGGTCTTTTTGCCCGACCAGCTTGTCGGCATTTTTGATCTGGGATTGTGCCCGTGGCTCCTGCCACAATCTGCCTGTCCCATAGTAGGAAATCAGAGGCAGGATGATTGCTTCACCCCCCCGTACCTTGCGGTCAGCTTCAGCGGCCAGGGCTTTGACATTCGATGCATGCATGAAGCGCGTCTTGCCCCCGGGGGTGTCCACCGAACGTTCCCAGCTGATGGCTTCCCCAAGAACATGCCCGCTTGCCTGAATGAGGGTCGGATATTGGGATTCGAAGCGGGTTTCCCCTTCAAAATTCACAGGCGTCAGCCGAATCTCGGATGTTCCGATATGACGTGAGTC
>JAJTBM010000107.1 GCA_021286885.1 Rhodocyclales bacterium | reverse complement strand
CCGGGGGCGGGATGGTGGTGGTGTCCGATGACATCACCCACCTCATCACCGCCCAGCGCACCGCCGCCTGGGCCGAGGTGGCGCGCCGGCTGGCCCACGAGATCAAGAACCCGCTGACCCCCATCCAGCTCTCTGCCGAGCGGCTCCAGTTCAAGCTGGCCGACCGGTTGGACGAGGAAGGGCGCAACATGCTGGAACGCTCCACACGCACCATCGTGAACCAGGTGGAGTCCATGAAGAACCTGGTAAACGCCTTCCGCGACTACGCCCGCTTGCCCAGCCCGGTGCTGCGCTTGCTTGATCTCAACGATCTGGTACGCGAAGTGCTGGTACTGTACGAAAGCTCCCGGGTCATGATCCAGGCCGAACTGGCCAGCGATCTGCCCCCGGTGATGGGCGACGCCACCCAGATCCGGCAGGTGATCCACAACTTGCTGCAAAACGCTGAAGACGCCCTGGGCGAGCAGGACGATCCCCGCATCCAGCTCTTGACCCACTCCGATGGCCGGCGCGTAGACTTGATCCTGCGCGACAACGGCCCCGGCTTTGCCCCGGAACTCCTCTCCCGGGCCTTTGAGCCCTATGTGACGACCAAGGCCCGGGGCACCGGCCTGGGCCTGGCCATCGTCAAGAAGATCATCGATGAACACGATGGCGAGATTCGTCTCGCCAACCGCGAAGAAGGCGGAGCAGAAATCCGCATCCGCCTGCGTAGCGCCCAGCAATCAGAGTCCAAGATCCATGGCTAAAATTCTCATCGTTGACGACGAAGTCGGCATTCGCGAACTCCTGTCCGAAATCCTGCGCGACGAGGGTCACGACATCATCCTCGCCGAAAACGCCGCCGCCGCCCGGGCCGCCCGCAACGCCGCCCGGCCGGATCTGGTGCTGCTCGACATCGAGATGCCCGATACCGACGGAGTCAGCCTGCTCCAGGAATGGTCCGCCAAGGGCCAGCTCACCATGCCGGTGGTGATGATGTCCGGCCACGGCAGCATCGACACCGCAGTGGAAGCCACCCGGATTGGCGCCCTCGAAGTCCTCGAAAAGCCCATCGCCCTGCAAAAGCTGCTCGCCGCGGTCAAGCGCGGTCTGTCCCGCACCAAGCCCGCCTACGCCCCCAGCCCCCTGGGCCTGGGCGCCTTCTCCCGCTCCATCCCGCTGCGCGACCTGCGCAAGCGGCTGGAGCAGATGGCCGAAAAATCCCGGGTAATCCTGCTCCGGGTGGGCCCCGGCAGCCTGGCCGAACTGTGCGCCCGCACCCTGCAACGGGTGGGCAGCCCCTGGCTGGACTTGTCCCTCTCGTCCATGCCCCTGGAGCTGAACATCCTCGAAAACGCCCGGGGCGGCGTGCTCTACGTGCCCGAACTGATCTACCTGAACCGGGCCCAGCAAAAGAACCTGGTGTTCGCCATGGATCGCCTCGAACGCCACGCCCAGACCCTGGTGGTGGCCACCGAGCACCGGCCCGACGAGCTGGTCGAACACGGCTGGGACGAGCGGGTGCTGAACCGCCTGTTCGAAGTCACCCTGGCCCCGCCGGGCCTGGCCGAGATCCGCGACGAGATCCCCGAAATCGCCAGCCAGATCCTGCTCTACTGTGTGGAAGCGGGCGAAGTACCCTCCCGCCGGCTCTCATCGGCAGCCCTCAACAGCCTGCGCAACCAAAACTGGAGCGGCGGCTACGGGGAGCTGAAAGCCACCATCAAATCCCTGGCCCTGGGCACTCTGGAAGAAGAGATCGGGATGGATGACGTGGCCCATCTGCTGGTCAAGCCCGCCAGCGCCACCCTCGGCCTGCCCCTGGATTTGCCCCTGCGGGAAGCCCGGGAAATTTTCGAGCGCATGTACTTTGAACACCATTTGCAGATGGACGGCGGCAACATGACTCGCCTGGCCGAAAAAACCGGGCTGGAACGCACCCACCTGTATCGCAAGCTCAAGCAGCTGGGGATCAGCGTGGGGCGGCGCCACGAAGAAGGTGGCGGTGGCGGTAGCGGTGGCGGCGGCCACCATTAACTGCATGAACGGCCTGAACGGCATGGATTGACCCGTAGCACGCAACACCCCTACTGGCCGGGCCTGCCCGGCTTTCCGAGTTTTCCCCGAGGCGGCCCCGCCGGGGCCGGAAGTGCATGAAGATCATCATCCTGGGCGCAGGTCAGGTCGGCAGTTCAGTGGCCGAAAACCTGGTTTCCGAAGCCAATGAAATCACCGTCATCGACAACAACCCGGAACATCTGGCCGCCCTCCAGGATCGCTACGACCTGCGCGGCGTGGCCGGGAACGCCGCCTCCCCCTCGGTGCTGCAGAACGCCGGGGCCGAAGACGCCGATCTGCTGATCGCCGTCACCCAATCCGACCAGACCAATCTGTGCGCCTGTCGGATCGCCAAAACCCTGTTCAACATTCCCACCCGAATCGCCCGCCTGCGCTCGGCCGACTACAGCGCCCACCCGGAGCTGCTGGGCCCCGAGAATTTTGCGGTGGATCACGCCATCTGCCCCGAGCAGATCATTACCGACTACATCCGCAAGCTGATCGAATTCCCCGAAGCCCTCCAGGTGCTGGAGTTTGCCGAAGGCATGGTCACCATGATCGCAGTACGTGCCTTCCCAGGCGGGATGCTGGTGGGACAACCCCTCAAAACCATCCCCGAACGCCTGCCCCAAATCGATGCCCGCGTGGCCGCCATTTTCCGGCGTGACCAGCCCATCGCCCCCACCGGGGACACGGTGATCGAACCCGACGATGAAGTCTTCGTACTGGCCGCCAGCAGCCGCATCCGGCGCGTGATGCAGGAGCTGCGCCGCATGGACAAGCCCATCCGGCGGGTGATGATCGCGGGGGGCGGCAACATCGGGCTGCGCCTCGCCCGGGCCATCGAGGCGCGCTGTCAGGTCAAACTGGTGGAACGGGATCGGCACCGGGCCGAAGTGGTGGCCGGCAGCCTGGACAAGGCCCTGGTGCTGCGCGGTGACGCCACCGATGAAACCCTGCTCGACCAAGAAAACATCGAAGACATGGACATGTTCCTCGCCCTCACCAATGACGAGGAAGACAACATCATGTCCGCCTCCCTCGCCAAGCAGCTGGGTGCCCGTCGCACCCTGGCCCTCATCAACCGCAAGTCTTACGTGGATCTGGTCCAGGGCGGGCGTATCGACATTGCCATTTCGCCGGCCCAGACCTCCATCGGTCAGCTCCTGGCCCGGGTGCGGCGCGGGGACGTGGCCGCCGTCCACAGCCTGCGCCGGGGCGCTGCCGAAGCCCTGGAGCTGGTGGCCCACGGGGATGCTCGCCATTGCAAGGTCATTGGCCGGCGCATCGACGAACTCCCCCTGCCCGAAGGCGTCACCATTGCGGCCATCGTGCGCGACACCGGCCAGACCCGCACCGAACACCGGGATCTGGTGCCCTACGAGGTGCCGATCCGGGAGGTCATCATCTGCCACCACGACACGGTGATCCGGGCCGAAGACCACGTCATTGTGTTCTGCGTGAACAAGAAACTGGTGAGTCAGGTGGAAACCCTGTTCCAGGTGGGCTGGGGGTTCTTCTGATGGATGCACTACTCCCCGTTGCCAACGTGCTGGGCCGCCTGCTGTGCGTGTTCAGTCTCGCCTACCTGATGCCGATTGCCGGCGCCCTGATCTTCGAAGACGGCACCACCGCCGATTTTGTGGCCGCCATGGGCATCTCCCTCGGCCTGGGGCTGGCGCTTTACACCGCCACCCGACGCCATTTTCGTGAACTCAAACCCCGTGATGGCTTTTTGCTGGTGTCGACGGTGTGGATGCTGATGGCCGCCATCGCCACCATCCCGCTCCTGCTTGTATACGACAGCATGAGCTTCACCGACGCCTTCTTTGAAACCATGTCGGGGCTCACCACCACCGGCTCCACGGTGATGACCGACCTGGATCACGCGCCCCCGGCCATCAACCTGTGGCGCCATGAACTCAACTGGCTGGGCGGGATGGGCATCATCGTGCTGGCGGTGGCCATCCTGCCCCTGCTGGGGGTGGGCGGCATGCAGCTTTACAAGGCCGAAACCCCGGGCCCCATGAAGGATTCCAAGCTCACCGCCCGCATCGCAGACACCGCCAAGGCCCTGTGGCTGGTGTATGTGGGGATTACCGCCGCCTGCATCCTGCTGCTCCGGGAGGCCGGGCTTTCCTGGCTGGATGCGATCTGCCACGCCTTTGCCGCCATGGGCCTGGGTGGCTTTTCAACCCGGGATGCCAGCGTGGGCGCCTTCGACAATCCCCAGGTGGAGTTCATCCTGATCGTCTTCATGGTGCTCGCCGCCATGAACTTTGCCACCCACTTCACCGTGCTGCGGGAACGCAATCTGCGCTATTACTGGCTGGATGTGGAAGCCCGGGGCGTGGTGGGCCTCATCCTTGTCTCCTGCTTCGGGGTGGCCTATTACGTCTGGCAGGAAGGCACCTATGCCGACTACGGCACCGCCCTGCGCCATGTGAGTTTCAACCTGGTATCCATGGCCACCGACTGCGGCTTTGCCAGCCAGGACTTTGACAAATGGCCGGTGTTCGCCCCCCTGTGGATGCTGTTTCTGTCCTGCATCACCGCCAGTTCCGGCTCCACCGGGGGCGGCATCAAGATGATCCGCACCCTGATCCTGGCCAAGCAAGCCAACCGGGAACTCACCCGCCTCATCCACCCGGCGGTGGTGAATCCGGTCAAGGTGGGCGGCGCGGCCATTCCCAACAATGTGGTGGTGGCCATGCTGGGCTTCATCTTCCTGTACTTCATGAGCGTGGTGATGCTCACCTTCCTGATGATCCTCTCCGGGCTGGACTTCATGACTGCCCTGGGCGCCGTGGTAGCCAGCATCAACAACGCCGGCCCCGGCCTCAACCAGGTGGGGCCCGCCACCAACTACGCGGTTCTCACCGACTTTCAGACCTGGATCTGCAGCTTCACCATGCTGCTCGGGCGTCTGGAGGTGCTTTCCCTGGCGGTGATTTTCACGCCCCAGTTCTGGCGCAAGTAGGCCCTGCCCGGGGCGTGCCGGGAAAGCTGTCAAACCTTGATCCCCCCGGATGGGCGCCGGGGGGCAAATGTCGGATAATCCCGCCTTTGCCGCCCTGCGCGGCCTCTGCTGCCGAGGATTTCCCGTGAGCCGTCCGAAGAATGACACCTTCCTGCGCGCCCTGCTGCGCCAGCCCACCGACTACACCCCCGTCTGGCTGATGCGCCAGGCCGGCCGTTACCTGCCCGAGTACCGGGAAACCCGCAAGCGCGCCGGCAGCTTCCTGGATCTGTGCAAGAACCCCGGCCTCGCCTGCGAAGTCACCCTGCAGCCGCTGGCCCGCTACAACCTCGACGCTGCCATCCTGTTCTCCGACATCCTGACCGTGCCCGACGCTATGGGCCTGGGCCTGTACTTCGCCGAAGGCGAAGGCCCCAAGTTCGAGCGTCCGCTGAAGGAAGAATGGGAGATCCGCAACCTCGCCGTGCCCGATCCCGTCCAGGAGCTCGGCTACGTGATGGACGCCGTCGCCGAGATCCGGCGTGCGCTGGACGACTCGGTGCCCCTGATCGGCTTCTCCGGCAGCCCCTGGACCCTCGCCTGCTACATGGTCGAAGGCGGCGGCTCCGACGACTACCGCAAGGTCAAGACCCTACTCTACAGCCGTCCTGACCTGATGCACCACATCCTGAGCATCACCGCCCAGTCCGTCACCGCCTACCTGAACGCCCAGATCGAAGCCGGCGCCCAGGCCGTGATGATCTTCGACTCCTGGGGCGGCGTGCTGGCCCACGAGGCCTACAAGGAATTCTCCCTCGCCTACATCCGCCAGATCCTGGCCGGCCTGACCCGCGAAAAAGACGGCGAGCGCATCCCCGCCATCGTGTTCACCAAGGGCGGCGGCATCTGGCTGCCCGAGATTGCCGATTCCGGCGCCGACGCCGTGGGCCTCGACTGGACCGTAGACATCGGCGCCGCCCGTCGCCTGGTGGGCGACAAGGTGGCCCTGCAAGGCAACCTGGATCCGTCCGTGCTGTTCGGCACCCCGGAAGCCGTCGCCGCCGAAGCCCGCAAGGTGATCGACGCCTACGGGCCCCACGCCGGCCACGTTTTCAACCTGGGCCACGGGATCTCCCAATTCACCCCGCCCGAAAACGTGAACGTGCTGGTCGATACCATCCACAGTCACAGCCGTCAGGTGCTTGCGGGCCGCTAAGCCCGTTCAGCCCCTGGGGTTTTGCCCTTACAGCCGCCCTACGGGCGGCTGTAATTTTTTCGGGGCGTCATGAAAAATTCACCAAACTCCGTCTTCCGGCTGCCGTCAAGGGATATATTTTTGGAAAAGGCTTGACTTGTACACAGCGAACGGCGCCTTTCCACACGCCCCCTGCAAATCCTTGAGTACACAGGACAAAAACACAAGTGTATGTTTTTAAAACAACTTTTTTGATCTGTGGATTATGCTCAAAGGTAAAAAACGTTTACTACAAGCGGGTTTACCGTAACTCTGCCCAAATTCCCCACAAAGTTATCCACAGGCATGGGGACAAGTTCACACCCTCCCGCAAGGCCGATGGCACCCACCCAAAATGCGCCAAGGGACTGATTCCACAAGGCTTAATGGCACTTTGCCCCGCTAAACAGGCATGACAATTGCTAATAACGCCGAGGTCGGCCTCCGGGTGATCCGGGTCGCCCTGCCCCTCCCCCTGCCCCGCCTGTTTGACTACCGGGCCGACGACGCCAGCCCCGCCGACCTGGGCCGTTGCGTGCGCGTGCCCTTCGGCAAGGGCGAAAAAACCGGGCTCATCGTCGCCCTGCCTGATCTAGCCAGCGAAGCCCCCGACTACCCCCTGGACAAGCTCAAGCCGGTGATCGCCATCCAGCGCGAAGCCCCGGCCCTGCCCCCCGACTGGCTCCAGCTGGTGGATTTCACCGCCCGCTACTATCAACACCCCCTGGGCGAAGTCATCGCCATGGCCCTCCCACCCCGGCTGCGCAAGGCCGATGCGGTGGCCGGCACCGAGGCCGACCCCCTGCTCACGCTCAGCGCCAGCGGCCAGGCGGCCCTGGGCGAAGCCCGCCGGGAAAGCCGCGCCCTGGCCCTGATCCGCCAGCTCCAGCACGATGGGCCCACCCGCCACAGCCAGCTCCAGGCCCGGGACAAAACCGCCCTGGCCGATGCCCGCAAACGGGGCTGGGTGGAAGCCTGCGCCGCCAGCGACCCCGCCGCCATGGCCGGCGCCCCCGCCCTCACCGCCGAACAGCAGGACGCCCTGAACGCCATCCTGCCCCAGCTGGGCCAGTACCAGCCCTTTCTGCTGGCCGGCGTGACCGGCAGCGGCAAGACCGAGGTCTATCTGCGCCTGGTGCGGGAAACCATCGCCCGGGGCGGCCAGGCGCTGATCCTGGTGCCCGAGATCGCCCTCACCCCCCAGCTAGAAGGGCGCGTCGCCGGTCGCTTCCCGGCGGCCCGGGTGGTGAGCCTGCATTCGGGCCTCGCCGACGGGGCCCGCTCCCAAGCCTACGTACAAGCCCAGGAAGGGCGGGCCGACATCGTGCTCGGCACCCGGCTCTCGATCTTCACCCCCCTGCCCCGGCTGGGGCTGATCGTGGTGGATGAAGAACACGATCCCTCCTACAAACAACACGAAGGAGTGCGCTACTCGGCCCGGGATCTGGCCATCTGGCGCGCACGCCAACGGGGCGTACCCATCGTGCTCGGCTCGGCCACGCCCTCCCTCGAAAGCTGGCACGCCGCCGAAACCGGGCGCTACCGCAAGGTCGAACTCGTCCACCGGGCGGTGGCCGCCACCCTGCCCAAGGTCAAGCCGGTGGACGTGCGCCGGGAGCATCTACAAAACGGGCTCTCGGAACACCTGCTGCGCGCCCTGCAGGCCCGCCTGGAGCGCCAGGAGCAAAGCCTCATCTTCCTCAACCGGCGGGGCTATGCGCCCGTGCTGTCCTGCCCCTCCTGCGGCTGGGTGAGCCGCTGCCCCCACTGCACCGCCAACATGGTGCTGCATCTGGCCGAAAGGCGACTGCGCTGCCACCACTGCGGCCACGACAGCCACATCCCCATCGCCTGCCCCGATTGTGGCAACCAGGATATTCAAGGCTTTGGCCGGGGCACCCAGCGCCTCGAAGAAACCCTGGGCGAACGCTTCCCCGAAGCCCGCATCCTGCGCGTAGACCGGGACGCGGCCCGCACCCGGCGCCAGTGGGAAGCCATTCTCGACCAGATCGGCAAAGGCGAGGCCGACATCCTGGTGGGCACCCAGATGATGGCCAAGGGTCACGACTTCCCGCGCCTCACCTTCGTGGGGGTGCTCAACGCCGATTCGTCCCTGTTTGCCGCCGACTTTCGCGCCCCCGAGCGCCTGTTCCAGCAGCTGATGCAGGTGGGGGGCCGGGCCGGGCGGGGCGAACTGCCCGGCGAAGTGATGATCCAGACCCACTACCCGGAGCATCCCCTTTACCAGTGCCTGGCGCGCCACGACTTTGCCCGCTACGCCGCCATTCAGCTGGACGAACGGCGCACCGCCCGCT
>JAJTBM010000106.1 GCA_021286885.1 Rhodocyclales bacterium | reverse complement strand
CGAAAACCCGGCGGGCGAGCTGGTGCCGATTCCGGTGGATCGCCTGATGGTGGGCATGCGCTACACGGTGCGTCCCGGCGACGGGGTGCCGGTGGATGGAGTGGTGGAGGCGGGCGAATCCAGTGTGGACGAAGCCCTGCTGACCGGCGAGAGCGTTCCGGTACCCAAGGCGCCCGGGGCGTCGGTGTTTGCGGCGAGCGTGAACGGCGCCGGCGTGCGCCACCGGCATCGGCAGCGATACCCTGCTGGCGGGCATTGTCCGGCTGGTGGAGCAGGCCCAGGGCGGCAAGCCGGCGGTGCAGCGCCTGGCCGACCGGATTGCCGGCATCTTTGTACCCGTGGTGGTGGCCCTGGCCCTGCTCACCTTTGGGCTGGGCTGGTGGCTGATGGACGATGGTGCTGCTGCGCTGGTGAATGCGGTGGCGGTGCTGGTCATCGCCTGCCCCTGTGCACTGGGGCTCGCCACCCCCACCGCGATCATGGTGGGCACCGGCCAGGGCGCCCGGGCAGGTATTCTGGTGCGTAACGTGGAAGCCCTGGAGCGGGCCGAGACCCTCAAGGTGCTGGCGGTGGATAAAACCGGCACCCTCACCGAAGGGCGTCCGGCCCTGATCCGTACCTGGCGGCAGGTCTGGAGCAGAGCAGTCACCATCCCCTTGCTTCCGCCCTGGTGCAGGCTGCCAAGGCAGAAGGCATTGCACCGGGCCGGGTGGAGGCCATTCAAGCCCAGGCTGGGCGCGGGCTGGTGGGCCTGCAGGAAGGTCAGCCGGTGTGCATCGGCGCCCCGGCGTTTTTGGCGGAGGAGGGCGCGCCTCTGCCGGCCTCGATTCTGGCGGAGCTGGCCGAGGCGGGCCTGACCCCCGTGGCCCTGGCCCGGGCGGGGCGCTGGCTGGCCCTGTTCGGCCTGGCCGATCCGGTACGCCCCAGCGCGCGGGATGCGGTGGCGCGGCTGCAGGGCATGGGGCTGCGGGTGGTGATGCTGACCGGCGATCAGGCCCCGGTGGCCGCCCGGGTGGCCCAGGCGCTGGGAATCAGCGAGTTTCGCGCCGGCATTCTCCCCGCAGACAAGGCGGCGGCCATTGAAGAATTGGCCCGCCTGGGGCCGGTGGGCATGGTGGGCGACGGGATCAACGATGCCCCGGCCCTGGCCCGGGCGGACGTATCCTTTGCCATCGGTGCCGGGGCCGACGTGGCCATTGAGGCCGCCGATCTGACCCTGGTGCGCAATGATCTGAACGGGGTGGCCGACGCCATCGCGCTTTCCCGGGCAACCCTGGGCAAGATCCGCCAGAACCTGTTTTTTGCATTCATCTATAACGTGCTGGGCATTCCGGCGGCGGCCCTGGGAGTGCTCAACCCGGTACTGGCGGCGGCGGCCATGGCCATGAGTTCGGTTTCGGTGGTCAGCAATTCCTTGCTCCTGCGCCGCTGGCGCCCGGGGCGCTGACCCGTCCATCAAACGTGTGAGGAGAAGTCTGTATGGAAAACATCAGCATCAAGGTGGGCGGCATGAGCTGCCAGGGCTGTGTCAAAAACCTTCAGGCCGCCCTGGCCAGCCAGGCAGGGGTGAGCGCGGTGGAGGTGTCTTTGGCGGACGGCGCGGCCCGGGTCAGCTATGATCCGGCCCTGGTGAGTGCCGATCAGCTGCGTGGCGTGGTCGAAGATGCGGGCTTCGATGCGGCCTGAGCCCAAGATTTTGCACTGCAGCTACGGGTTAGCCCCGATGCGCGGCGCTGCACATATATAATCCGCGCTTCAATCAACAAAGGGAGGTAACAATGGGTTTTGATCAGGTCAAGGCGGGCAAGGACGTCCCGAACGATATCAACGTCATCATCGAGATCTCCGCCCAGGGCGAGCCGATCAAGTTTGAAGTGGACAAGGACAGCGGCGCTGTTTTCGTCGACCGTTTCATGGGGACCACGCTGCGTTATCCCCTGAACTACGGTTACGTGCCCCACACCGTCGCTGGCGACGGTGACCCGGTGGACGTGCTGGTGGTGGCCCCCTACCCCCTGCAACCGGGCGTGGTGATCCGCTGCCGTCCCGTGGGCGTGCTGAAGATGGAAGACGAAGGCGGCGTGGATGCCAAGGTCGTGGCCGTGCCCGTCTCCAAGCTGACCCCCCTGTATGACAAGGTCCAGACCATCGACGATCTGCCCGAGCTGCTGGTCAAGCAGACCGTGCACTTCTTCGAGCACTACAAGGATCTGGAGCCCGGCAAGTGGGTCAAGGTGACCGGCTGGGGCACCGTGGAAGATGCCAAGCAGGAAATCCTGAACGGCATCGCTGCTGCTGCCAAGTAAGCATAGGCTAAGCGCCTGGCAAGAACCCGCTTCGGCGGGTTTTTGCATTTTTTGCCATTCTTATCAAAATGGCATGTCGAATCTCGACACCTGATGTGACGAAATGCGTCACATCAATCTGCAAGCAGCATACCTTCGCGCAAGGGTGAAAAATTACATCTGCCTGCAATTGGGTGATTTCAAAGCG
This sequence comes from Rhodocyclales bacterium, assembly GCA_021286885.1. GTDB lineage: Bacteria > Pseudomonadota > Gammaproteobacteria > Burkholderiales > Rhodocyclaceae > Zoogloea. Next base: position 6,133 of record JAJTBM010000106.1, on the reverse strand, counting down.
ATTGCGTCGGCATAAGCGTGTTTGGTACGATGGTTGCTTAGTAGTTGTTGTAGTACTCGGCTTCCCCCGAGTTTGTTAACCCACCCAAGGAGTTTCAGCATGAAGAAGCAAGCTGGTTTTACCCTGATCGAACTGATGATCGTGGTTGCCATTATCGGCATCCTGGCCGCCGTGGCCGTGCCCCAGTACCAGACCTACACCAAGAAGGCCAAGTTCACCGAAGTGGTGCAGGCTGCCCAGGGTTTCAAGTCCCAGGTTGAAATCTGTCTGCAGAACCGCACCGATCCCACTTCCACCACCATGTCTGACTGCAGCAATGGTAGCAACGGTATCGCTGCTGCGGTGACTGCGACTGTGGGCAAGGTGGCCAGTGTTAGTGTGAATAGCGGTATTATCACTGCTGTTGGCACCAGCGAAGTGGATCAAGCCACCTTCATCCTGACCCCCGCCGTGAGCGCCACCGCCATCATCTGGACCAAGAGCGGTAGCTGCACCACCACCGGTCTCTGCTGATTTGGTGTGATTTAAGCTGTTAGACGCTTTGCGTCGGCAGCTGGTTGTGCCTCCAAAGCCCGCACCGTAAGGTCGCGGGCTTTGCTGCATTTATAGGCTGGATTCTGATGCAATATATTTCCTCTCCTAACCACGATACCCGCCCACAGGGGGAGCGTGTTCGCCTGGTGGTGATTCATGCGATCAGCCTTCCTCCCAATTGTTTTGGAGGGGATGGGGTCGAGCAGCTGTTTACCAACCGACTGAATCCGGATGAACATCCGTTTTATCGGGAGATTCATACCCTGCGAGTCTCAGCCCATTACTTTATTCGGCGTGATGGTGCGGTGATCTGTTTTGTGCCACCTGAGTTGCGCGCCTGGCATGCGGGGGTGTCATGCTGGCAGGGGCAGGAGCGGTGTAATGATTTTTCCATCGGGATCGAACTGGAAGGGTGCGATACGCAGCCCTTTGAGCCAGAGCAATACGAAGCCTTGGCAGAGCTGCTGCAGCGCTTGGTGACCAGTTTCCCGATTGCGGATGTAGTGGGTCACTCCCATGTGGCACCGGGTCGTAAGACCGACCCGGGCCCTCATTTTGACTGGACGTACTTGGCGCTGGTGCTGGAGCAAAAAGGGGGGCTCCAAGGAGTCTGCTTAACTGAAAATGGGCCCGAGTCTATTGTCTAGTTTGCGGCTTGGGTTACTTTTCAAAGAAAGCTCATGGTTTTAAGTCGGAGCAAAAGTGGGGCGCGCTGCGTTGTCCTACTTCTACGGGGGCAAGAATTTGAGGCGCAGCTGCAGGGCGTAGCTCCGATGTCGATGGTTTTACTCCAGCCAGGGTTAAGAAGGCGGGCGCAATATCTGTATGCGATATCAGTGGGGCGGTCAGCAAGTGTTTCAAAGTTTGAGTGCGCCCTGTTTCCAGAAAAGCCTTGTTCCAGAAAAAAGCAGTGATGGTGGTTCCATCATGTATGGATGCTCGTCCTCCTAAATGTGCGACGAGGCCATTCTTGTCGCCTGGAAGATTTTCTCCGTGATCGCTGCTATACAATAAAAAGGCCGGATAAGGTGTTTGATCCAAGATGTTTGCCAGTTGCAGCAGCACTTTTGCCGTATATTCCTCCGAGCGTTCGTATCGTAGAGTTGTTTCTGATTCTGCGGAAAGATTGTTTGGTTCAGGTGCGAACTCGGTGGCCGGATATCGATCTTGATATTTAAAATGGCTGCCTGCTAAATGTATTACGCTGGCACGTGGTTGGATGTTTGAGTTTCGAGTTTGTAATGGGGCGGAAAACGCTTGCAATACTGGAGCGACGTTTTCGTCAAAGCTTGAGTCAACTGTGCCACCAGACCAGTATAGGTCGTGCCCGCTTTCTTGAAAAACACGTAAATCTTGATTGGAAATCCAAGCGGTTAGAAATCCTGCAGATTTCAATACGCCAAGAACGGAGGGGGCTGTAAGGCTTTCCTCAAAGCGTGCAGGGGGCAAACCGGTAAGCATTAACGGAACAGATAAATGTGTTGCATATGATCCTGCGCATGTGGTGGGGGCCCAAGCCCCTAGGCCCTGCTCAACACGCTGTATCAACGCTCGGCTCCATGGGCCGCGATCGATGGTTTGTGGGCCAATTCCGCCTGCGCGCATGCTTTCGCCGATAACCAATACTGCTAATTCTGGTTCTGTATGGGTTTTTGTAAATGGCGGGGTATGTCTTTTAGGAGGGGTTAGGTAGAGGTCGCCGCTGGCAATTCGATGTAGCAATGTTTGTCCGAGTACACTGAGGCTGCCCAATGGAGAGAAAAATTGAGCTGAGGCATCAAAATATAGAGGTAGGCTGAAGTTGATGTTGCTACTGATTGCAGAAATGGAAAACCCCATCAGCCCGGTAGTGAGTGCATATGGGCGGGCCTTTGAAAAAATAGGATTAAGCGGGCTGCTGCGAAGATGTAGTGCTTGCAGGTGCGGGAGTTGATTTGCCCAAAGGAGTGTGATGAAAAGAGCGCAGGTGATCCCGCAGCCGGGCAAATATCTCTGCCGGGTATGAGCTTAGTGCTGCCACGCCTGCTTCCCATCCAGGCCCAATCCCGTTCATGGAGACATAGCCAATCCACCATAAAAAAAAGGGTAGGCTAATGCGTATGATTGTGCGTGTGACTGTAAAGGCTGGCCAGGGGAGGCATCCGATGATCATGCTGGCAAGTACTCCCCAGAGTGTTGGTTGCAGCATCTTGTGAGGAGAGGTGCCTGCACGTAACAAGGCAAAGATTGTGGGGGTTAAGCTGGCGGCTATCAGCAGCAATCGTTCGATGATGTGTGCCGTTGTGGGCACGTTTAGTTGCTGATGTGAGTGAGCGTTTCGCACGATTTTGAAAATCTTGATGGATGTGTGGAGTAATGCGTTCGTTATGTGGTTGGTGCGGCGCGGTACAACCTCATGTTGCGAGGTTAGTGAGTTTGGTACTTCAGATTGGCGCGAATGTTCCGATATAAAAATTGCCGTTTTACGGCTGATTTTTCCTTGAGCCAAACTTGAGTTTATGCCAGGTGCCATATTGGTTGTTTTGATGTTTCTATGTTTGACAGTTTCCCTTGGTTTGCTGTATGATATTTCTTGGTATCATTAGATGTTTTTTGTTGTAAATTTGTAGTTAAACGCTGACGTATCAAACCGCTGCATAACCAGATCCCCAGCTGGTTAGTGACCCTCCCAAGGTCTTGGTTTGACGTCTTTTTTTGCACGCTGTCTGGTTGCATCAGCGTGTTTGGATCAACTACTGGCGACCTAGCCATGCAGATCTTGTTGGCCTTGAGCTGACAGGTGTTCTTGTGCCCAGCGTTTTTGCGGGGTGTAAGTGTGCGGATTTTCGGCCTTTTTCTTTATATTCGGGCGGTGAATCTGAGTCTGCGGGGCTGTGGCCACAGAAAGGAGAGCCCATGTTCGCAACTCGTATTGTGGAGTACGCACGTCACGCGGCTTCATTTTGTCTTCAACTGGCCCATGGTGGGCTGCTGTTGGCAGGGCTGATTCTCACCCTGTTCATGGCATCCCGGATCGCCGAGCGCGGCGTCGAAGGCCTGTCCCTCAATGATGTTCTGGGCGGAACCACCGCCTCCGTGGATGCTGTGGCCGAAGAGCCTGCCCCGGTGGTGGAAGCACGGGTCGAAGAACCCGCCCCCGCTCCTGAATTGACCCCTGATCTGCAGCGGGTCAAAAGTTATGTAGCCAAGCGTTATCAGGTGTCCGCCGTGGCCTTGGAGCCGCTGCTGATGTTGGCCCAAAAGAACGGGCGCAGCGAAGGGGTGGATCCCCTGTTGCTCGTTGCAGTGATGGCTATTGAATCACGCTTTAACCCCTTTGCTGAGAGCCCGGTAGGTGCCCAGGGGTTGATGCAGGTGATCCCGAAATTCCACCCCGACAAGGTGGATATTAAGGCCAACAACAAGGCCATGTTTGATCCGGATACCAATATTCGGGTTGGGGCCAAGGTACTCAAAGAGTACATTCGGAGCACTGGCTCCGTGGAGCGTGCCTTGCAGCAGTATGGTGGCGGCGCGGATGGGACTTCCACCTACGCCACCAAGGTCATATCCGTCAAGGAAGCCCTCAGTCAGGTGGCCCGTAGCGGGCGCTTTGGCGGCGTTTAGCGCCGCCCTGTGCTGATCGGCTGCGGTTGCTTGGGAGGCTTCCGCGCCGATATGTATTCCAGACCCCCGGTTCTGCAGGCTTGCAACCCCTGCCGACCGGGGTTTTTTGCGTCTAGTGTCCGTGATCGTACGAAGACCATAAAAAACGCCCACCCCCGTCAGGGAGTGGGCGTTTTTGCTACGGGGGATGGATCCGTCGGCGTTTAGCCGCAGCTCCCCACCGCGCCGCAGGCGGTGCAGAAGTCGCAGCCATCCTTGCGGATCACGGAGTGGTTGCCGCATTCCTGGCACAGGGCGCCTTGCATCACGCTGGATTCGACGCCGTCTTCAGCGGGGGTTTCCAGGATGCCCATCTCGCGGGTCGGGTAGCCCTTTTCGTCCAGCACGCCGAGCATGGCGTAGCGGTGGATGATGAGGGCGGCCATGTAGGCGACCGTGGAGGGCCAGTTTTGCTGGCGGCGGGTGCCGGGCACGAAGGCCATGAAGTCGCCCAGGGGTTCCGGGTAGTCGATCAGCTTGCGCAGCTTCATGCCGATCCAGGCCGGGTCCATCACGCGCATGTCGAGGGACAGGATGCGGGTGAGGCCGTCCAGGGCGCGGGGGTAGTTGCCCGACAGCCACATGGAGTAGGGGCGGGTGCTGCCGTTCTTGGGCTCGTTCTGGCTGAACAGGGCATCCAGCACCGGGGTGGGCATCTCGCCTTCAAAGGCGCCGAGCTTCTCGCAGCGGTAGCGCACGATCTGGGCAAAGGCCGACATCACGCCCGGCATCAGCTTGTTCTCGCCATTGGGCGGGAAGCGCATCTCGAAGGACTTCTCGCCCATGGTGCGGGCCAGGGTGTCCAGCTTGAGCTTGAGCCAGGCCCGGTCGTTGGCCCGCATGTCCATGGAGAGGGTCTTGGCCACGGCGCCCAGGCCCCGGGGCTGGTCGGCGCCATTGACCCACACTTCGAAGGGGAACTGGCCGGCGGCGCTTTCTTCCTGCTCCATGTGGCCCACGAACAGGGCAAAGTTGCCTTGCGGGGTCTTGAGCATGTAAGTCCAGGCGGAGTTGCCTTCGGGCAGCTCGGGGCGGCCGGGCCAGCGCAGGGACGAGAGCACCGGGGCGGGCAGGCTCTTGATGGCCAGACGCTTGTTGGTCTCGTCGGAGATTTCCACGTCGTGGGGCTGCTTCTGCTCGCTGCTCGGGGTTACCGACAACACGGAGCCCAGCACGCTGTTGGGCCGGTAGGTGGCGAGGCCTTTGAGGCCCGCCTTCCAGGCGTCCAGGTACAGATCTTCGAAGTCGGAGTAGGGGTAATCAGCCGGGACGTTCACCGTTTTGGAGATGGACGTATCCACGTACGGCGCCACCGCAGCCACCATGTCCTTGTGGGCCTGGGCGGAGATTTCCAGGGCGGTCACAAAGTATTCCGGCAGCGCATTCACGTTACCGCCCTGGTGGCGGTAGAGGCGCCATGCGTAGTCTTCGACGGCGTATTCCTTGAAGGTGCCGTCGGCCATCCGCTTCTTGCGGGTGTAGGTGTAGGAGAACGGGGGCTCGATGCCGTTGGAGGCGTTGTCGGCAAAGGCCAGGCTGATGGTGCCGGTGGGGGCAATCGACAGCAGGTGGGAGTTGCGCAGGCCGTGCTTGCGGATGCGCTCCTTCACCTCGGCGGGCAGGCGGGAGGCAAAGTTGCCGCCGGACAGGTACAGATCGGCATTGAACAGCGGGAAGGCGCCCCGTTCCCGGGCCAGCTCGACGGAGGCCAGATAAGCCTGGTCGCGCATGACCTCGGAAATCTTGGTGGCCATGGCGCGGGCAGCATCGCTGTCATAGCGCAGACGCAGCATTGCCAGGGCGTTGCCCAGGCCGGTGAAGCCGAGGCCGACGCGGCGCTTGGACTGGGCTTCGGCGTGCTGTTGCTCCAGGGGCCAGTGGGTGGCTTCGAGCACGTTGTCCAGCATGCGGATGGACGTTTCGACGGTCTTGGCGAAGCCGGCGAAATCAAAGC
>JAJTBM010000105.1 GCA_021286885.1 Rhodocyclales bacterium | reverse complement strand
GAGCGGGAGACCATCACCCGGCTGGCCCGGGCGGCGGAGTTTCGCGACCCGGAAACCGGCGCCCACATCCTGCGCATGTCCCACTACTCACGCCTGATCGCCGAGGCCCTTGGCATGGATCAGGCCTTCTGCGACCGGCTGCTGACCGCTGCGCCCATGCACGATGTGGGCAAGGTGGGCACCCCAGACCACATCCTGCTCAAACCGGGGCGGCTCACCCCCGAAGAAATGGACATCATGCGGCGCCACGCCCAGATTGGCCATGACATCCTGGCAGGTTCCAGCTCACCCATGATCCAGATGGCGGCCGAGATTGCCCTCAATCACCACGAAAAATTCGATGGCAGCGGCTACCCCAAGGGCACCCGAGGGCAAGAGATTCCTCTAGTGGGGCGGATCGTGGCGGTTGCAGACGTGTTCGACGCTCTCACCTCCGCCCGCCCTTACAAAGAGGCTTGGGACTTGGATCGAGCGGTCGCCCTGCTCCACGAAGGGCGTGGCACCCACTTCGACCCGGACTGCCTGGATGCATTCTTCTCCCGCTGGGAGGATGTGCTGCTGATCCGGGAACGCTATCGGGACGAATGAAGCTGCTGCCCCACCATTTCCTGTCACGTCTGGGGCTGGGTTCCCTGCGGGGGCAGCTGACGGCCCTGTTTTCCCTCCTGCTATCGGGCAGCCTGGGGTGTTACACCCTGTATGTGGGCAAGGAGCAAATAGAGTTCGTCCAGACCCTGGAGCGCCATAGCGGCGAAATTCTGGCTCACCATCTGGCGACCACCCTGGCCCAACCGCTGAGCGAAGATGATCAGAGCGAAATGCTGCGCCAGCTGAACGAACTGGGCGGAAACGCCGAGATTCTCAGCCTCACCATCACCACGCCCCTGGGAGAGCCCCGTATCAGCCTGTCCCGCAACGCCCAAGGACAACTGGTCACCACACCAAAACCCCCGGACTACCTGCCGCCCCCCGAGCTGCAACTGGATCAACAAAGCCAATTGCAAACCGTAGGCCTAGGCATGGCCCACATCATTGCCTGGGGGCGCATCGGAGAGCTCGACAACCTGGGCTGGATACGCCTGGAGATCAGCCCGGCCCACGCCATTGAGGATCTGGAACACATCCTCGAAGACAGTGCGCTCACCGCGCTTCTGACCCTGATCGTGAGCATGCTGGTCATTCGGCGCTTCATGTCCCCCCCCTTGCGCAGCTTGCAACGGGCGAGCCAGTTTGCCGAACAGCTCCAGAGCGCCAGCGGCCAGCAACTGCACGGGGATGAGCCCATCCACGAAATCCGCCAACTGATCAACGCCCTCAATCAAACCTCCACCCGGCTGCACGCCAGTCAATCCGCCCTGACCAGCAGCGAGGCCCGCAACCGAGCCATGGCCGAGGCGGCCCTGGACTGCATGATCAGCATCGACGAACGGGGCCGGATCACCGAATTCAACCCTGCTGCCGAACGCTGCTTCGGCTATGCCCGTCAGGAGGCCCTGGGACGCCCGGTGGTACGCCTGCTGTTTCCCCGCCCGCTATGGCCCGCCATGGAGAGCCGGCTGCAGGAAACCCTACAGAAAGGCCCCGCCCTCAGCACCGGGGACAAGGTCGAAATTACCGCCCAGCGGGCGAGCGGAGAAGGATTTCCTGCCGAATTGGCCGTCGCCTGCACCAGCACCGAGGCCGGGCGGCTGCTCACGGTGTACGTACGCGACATCAGCGAGCGCAAGCACACCGAAACCCTGATGCGCCAGGCCAAGGAGGCCGCCGAAGCCAACAGCCGCTCCAAGAGCGACTTTCTGGCCAACATGAGCCACGAGATCCGCACCCCCATGAACGCCATCATCGGGATGACCGAACTGGCCCTCGATACCGCGCTGGATACCGAGCAACGGGAATACCTGAGCCTGGTGAAAGGCTCGGCCGATGCGTTGCTGGGCATCATCAACGACATTCTCGACTTCTCCAAGATCGAGGCCGGCAAGCTGGATTTTGAGCACATCGACTTCAGCCTGCGAGGCTGCATTGCCCTCGCCACCCGTACCCTGCAACAAAAGGCCGCAGAAAAAGACCTGCTCCTGATCACCGAAATCGCCCCCGAACTGCCCGACCGGCTGATGGGCGACCCTCACCGACTGCGTCAGGTGCTCATCAACCTGCTGTCAAACGGGATCAAGTTCACCCAGCGAGGGGAAATCCGGCTCCGTGTTGAGGCCGCCACCACCCCCGACACCCCTGCTGGGCAACTAGCACTGCACTTTCAGGTACACGACACCGGCATCGGTATTGCCGAAGACAAGCAAAAACTGATCTTCGAAGCCTTTTCCCAGGCTGATAGCTCCACCACTCGGCGCTACGGTGGCACCGGGCTGGGACTCACCATCAGCGCCCAACTGGTGCACGCCATGGGCGGGCGGATTGAGGTCAACAGCACTCCCGGGGAAGGCAGCACCTTCCACTTTACCGTGCCCCTGGAGCCAGCCCCGGTTCAACCGCTGGTCGAAGAACACGCCCCCCTGGAAAACCTGCGCGTTCTGGTTCTGATCCCCGAACACCCAGCCCGCGCCCGACTGGTGGAAATGCTCGGCCAATGGCGCATGTCCCCCTTGGGCGTGGCCGACATCCACACCGCTCTGGCTGAATTTGAACGCTGCCGAGCCGAAGGGCGCCCCTATCAGCTGGTTTTGGTGGGCCATCCCCTGCCGGACCACGATGCTTTTGAGATTGCCCGCAGCCTGCACACTCAGGCCCCCGTCATCCTGCTGACTCGGGATGGGCAGCGCGGTGACGGGGCCCGCTGCCGCACCCACGGTGTTGCCGCCTACCTGCCTCTGGAGGCCCAGGACTCGGATCTGCTCAATGCCATCTTGCAGAGCACCCATCCAGAAGACCGGCACGACCCTGCTGCACCAACGCTCATCACCCGCCACAGCCTGCGGGAACAGCACCGGGCGCTGCGCATCCTGCTCACCGAAGACAATCCGGTCAACCAGACCCTCGCCCTGCGTTTACTCAGTAAAATGGGGCACCAGGTGGAGCTTGCCAACAACGGGGCCGAGGCCCTGATGCTGCATCAGCACAACACCTACGACCTCATCCTGATGGACGTGCAAATGCCCATCATGGGAGGTTTTGAAGCCACAGCGGCGATCCGTGCGCGAGAAGCAGTCGGAACGCCTCACACACCCATCGTGGCCATGACGGCCCATGCGATGAAGGGAGACCGGGAGCGCTGCCTGGAGGCAGGCATGGACGCCTACATCTCCAAACCCATCCACGCCCCCGAACTTCTGGACATCCTGCACCAGTACGAGCGTTCTGCCATGCCCACCCCCCTGCCCGAAAACCCTGCCCCAGCGATGCCCGCCCATTCAGACCCCGCGCAGGCAGAACTCCCCCCGCTCCCGGGTGGGCCGGTGTTCGACCGCGACAAGGTTCTCCAAAACCTGGGGGACGATGAAGACCTGCTCTTCCAGCTCATGATGATGTACTGCGACGACGAGGCCCGCATGCTGGATGCCATACGCAGCGCCCTCGAGGCCCAAGACCCAGAAGCCCTCCGCCAGGCGGCCCACGCCCTCAAGGGTGCCGTGGGCAACTTTGCGGCCAACCGTGCCTATACCCGCGCCTTGCAGCTGGAGCACCTGGGGCGGGACCAGCGCCTCGCCCAGGCCCCCGCCCTGTTCGCATCCCTTGAACAGGAACTCCAGGCCCTGCGCCAAGCCTTTGATCTGCCCGACTACGCCCGGTTCTGAACCCGGATAGGCCCGGGCGCGTCCGGCCTCAGGACTTGGCCTGGATCAGCTCCACCTTGTAGCCGTCCGGGTCTTCCACGAAGGCAATCACCGTGGTGCCATGCTTCATGGGGCCCGCCTCACGCACCACCTTGCCGCCCCGATCCTTGATCTGGGCGCAGGCGGCGTAGGCATCCGGCACTTCCAGAGCAATATGGCCGTAGGCGGTGCCCAACTCGTAAGACTCAACGCCCCAGTTGTGGGTCAGCTCCAGCACAGCCCCTTCCGATTCATCCTGATACCCCACAAAGGCCAGGGTGAACTTGCCTTCCGGATAATCATTGCGGCGCAGCAGGCGCATGCCCAGCACCTCGGTGTAAAAAGCCAGGGAACGGTCCAGATCGCCCACGCGGAGCATGGTGTGCAGCATACGCATACGATTCACCTCACAAAATTTCGGGATACAACGGCATAACGGAATAACGAAACAACGAAATAAGCGGCACGACGAGATGGGCGCAGCCCACCACCGACCAAGCTCAGATCAGGGGCAAGCCGGCACCGGCCCCACGCAGGGCAGCCCGGGCCGCCTTGAAATCCGGATACACGGATTCCACCACAGACCAGAAGCGCGGGGAATGATTCATTTCCAGCAGATGCGCCACCTCGTGGGCCACCACGTAATCAATCATGGCCGGGGCCAGGTGGGCCAGACGCCAATGGAGCCGGATACCACTCCGGCTGCTGCAACTGCCCCAACGGGTACGGGCATTGGTCAGCCCCACTGGCGGCAGTGGCACACCCAAGCGGGCGCAGAAATGGGCGACCCGCCCTGAAAAATGGGCCAACGCCCGGCGCTGGAAGCTACGCAGCAATACGGGCCGGGGGTCGGCCCCGGGGCGCAGACGCAGTTCGATGGATCGCGCTTCATCCCGCCACAAGCCCTGGTTGTTGCCGCCCAGCAGGTGCAGCGTCCAGTCCTGCCCCAGATAGGGAATCGTGGCGCCCTCCACCAGGGCCAGCGCAGCAGCAGGCTGGGGCCGGGCCGCCTGGGCAGCCAGTTTTTCGAAAATCCAGCGCCCATGCTGGCGCAGAAAATCCTCGATCCGAGTCAGCGGGGTTCCAAGGGGTGCCCCGACTCTCAGCCCCTGGGCATCGATGCGCAGGCCCAGGGTCTTGCGGCGGCCAAAACTCAGCAGATACTCAAGGGTTTGCCCCTCAAGCTGCAGGCTCAGCCTTCGGGCTGTGACACTCACGCAGCAGACTTGGCCTTGCCTTTGTAGAGGTGGGGAAAGCGGGTCTGCATCTCACCCTCCACCCAGGCTTCGGTACGGGTGTTCACCTCTTCGGGGCTGAGGCCACGCGTATCGATGGCGGGGCCTACACTCACCACCACCTCGCCAGAGCGCTTCCAGAACGAATTACGCCCCCAGAACTCGCCGGCATTGTGGGCGACCGGCACCACCGGGGCACCGGCCTTGGCCGCCAGCCAGGCGCCACCAATCTTGTAGCGCTTTTTCTGGCCAGGCGCCACCCGAGTACCTTCCGGGAAAATCGTGACCCAATACCCGTCGGCCAGACGCTGACGCCCCTGGGCCTCCACCTGCTCCAGGGCCTCCTTGCCGGCGGCCCGGTCGATGGCAATCATGGGCATGCGGGAGATCCCCCAGCCAAAAAACGGCACCTTGTGCAGCTCTTTCTTGAGCACGAACACCATGGGCGGAAAAATGGCCTGAAGCACGATGGTTTCCCAGGCCGACATATGCTTGGCCAGGATCACCGCCGGGCCTGCGGGGATGTTGCCCGCCCCCTCGATCCGGTAGCGGATGCCGAGCACATGCCAGATGACCCAGCTCATGATGAGGGGCCAGCCGCGCACCAGACGATGCCGCGTGCGAGGATCAAAGGGAGTACTCAGAATGGCGATCAGCGCATACAAGGGCGTGAGCACACCAAGGATGAGCATGAACAGCAGATTACGGATCAGGAACACAGGAAAAGGCTTTCCAGAAACAAAGGGGCAGCAGATCAGGCTGTCAGCTGGGCCACAACCGCTGCCAGATCAGGGAATACCTGGGTGCCTTCGGGCAGGGCCGGGTCTTGTTCGGTCTTGCGCCCCTTGCCGGTCAGCACCAGATAGGGGGCACAGCCCAGGGCCATGCCGGCCTGCAGGTCGCGCAGGCTGTCCCCCACCACCGGGGCGCCCTTCAGATCCACATTGAAGCGCTCGGAGATCTGCCGGAACATGCCCGGTTTGGGCTTGCGGCAGTCGCAGGTGGAGTCGGCGGCGTGGGGGCAGAAGAAGATGGCGTCCAGCCGCCCGCCCACTTGGGAGAGCGCCTTCACCATCTTTTCGTTGATGGCGTTCAGGGTATCCATGTCGAACAGGCCGCGCCCGACCCCGGATTGGTTGGACGCCACCACCACCCGCCAGTCCGCCTCGTTGAGGCGCGCAATGGCCTCGAGCGAACCCGGGATGGGCTTCCATTCCTCGGGAGATTTGATGAACTGGTCGGAGTCGTGGTTGATGACGCCGTCCCGGTCGAGCACGATGATCTTCATGAATACCCTTCCCGAACTCAGGCCGACAGACGGGAAATGTCCGCCACCTGGTTCATGAGCCCGGCCAGCTCCTGGAGCAGGGCCAGCCGGTTGTTACGCACCGCGACATCGTCGGCCATCACCATCACGCCGTCGAAGAAGCTATCCACCGCAGCGCGCAGGCCGGCCAGCACCCGCAGGGCGTCGGTGTAGGCCTGGGCGGCAAAGTGGGCGCGGGCCTGGGGGGCCACGTCCTGAATTGCCGCGAACAGGGCCTGCTCGGCCTCTTCGACCAGCAGGGCCGCCGAGGGTTCGGGCAGCGCGCCTTCAGCCTTCTTGAGGATGTTCACGATGCGCTTGTTGGCGGCGGCCAGGGCGGCGGCTTCCGGCAACTGCTGGAAGGCCGCCACGGCGGCCAGACGGGGCACCACCTGGTCGATGCGGGTGGGCTTCTGGGCCAGCACCGCCTCGATGGCGTCCTGGGCGTGGCCGGCGTCGCGCAGCAGGTTGCGCAGGCGCTCCAGCATGAAGTCGAACAGGGGGCCGGCCACTTCGGCCTTGAGCACCCCAGCCGGGAAGCCAGCAGCAGCGGCCTCGATCAGGGCGGGCAGTTCGAGGGGCAGCGGCGCTTCGATCAGGATGCGCAGCACGCCCAGGGCGGCACGGCGCAGACCAAACGGATCCTTGTCGCCGGTGGGCAGCATGCCGATGCCGAAGAAACCGGCCAGGGCGTCCAGCTTGTCGGCCAGGGCAGCCGCCTGGGCCACGGCGGATTCGGGCAGCGCATCGCCGGCAAAGCGCGGGCGGTAGTGCTGCTCGATGGCCTGGGCCACCTCGGCATCCAGGCCTTCGCCTTCGGCGTAGTAGCGGCCCATGGTGCCTTGCAGCTCGGGGAACTCGCCCACCATGTCGGTCACCAGGTCGGCCTTGGCCAGCCCGGCGGCCTGGGTGGCACGCTCAACGTCGGCCCCCATCAGGGCGGCGATGCGGCCCGCCAGGGCTTGCAGACGGCGCACCCGGTCACCCACCGAGCCCAGCTTGTTGTGATAGACCACCGCATCCAGCTTGGCAGCGCGGGAGGCCAGGGTGTGCTTGCGATCCTGCTCGAAGAAGAAGCGGGCGTCAGACAGACGCGGACGCACCACCCGCTGGTTGCCGGCAATGATGTTGGACGGATCGGCCAGTTCCATGTTGGAGACGATCAGGAAGCGGTTGAGCAGCTTGCCGGCGTCGTCGAACAGGGGGAAATACTTCTGGTTGGAGCGCATGGTGAGGATCAGGCACTCCTGGGGCACGGCCAGGAACTCGGCCTCGAACTCGCCCACGTACACGGTGGGGTGTTCGACCAGGGCGGTCACTTCGTCCAGCAGGTCGGCGTAGTCGTCGAGCTTGGCGTTCTGACGTCCGGCTTCGGCCAGCAGCTGCTTTTCGATGTTGGCGCGGCGCTCGGCGAAATCGGGGATCACCTTGCCTTCGGCCAACAGGGTGGCCTCGTAGGCGTCGGCGTTCACGATCTCGATCTCGCCCCGGCTCATGAAGCGGTGGCCCTTGGTGGTACGGCCCGAAACCAGATCCAGCACGGTGCCGGGCACGACTTCGGTGCCGTGCAGCATGGAGAGCTTGTGCACCGGACGCACGAAGGTGGCGTCGCCGTCGCCCCAGCGCATCACCTTGGGAATGGGCAGCTGCTTGAGGCTGTCGTGCACGATGCCGGCCAGCACATCGGCCAGGCGGGCGCCGGGCACGGTGCTGGTGTGGAACAGGGCTTCGGCCTTGCCATCCATGCGGCGCTCAAAGCCGGCCACGGCTGCCAGCGGGATGCCCTTGGCTTCGAGCTTCTTGACCAGGGCGGGGGTGGGCTGGCCATCGGCGCCAAGGGCCACGCTCACCGGCATGATCTTTTCGGTCACATCCTTGGCGGCGGCTTCGGCCAGCACGGCGGGGATGCTCACGGCCAGACGGCGGGGCGTAGCAAACCAGCGGAAGGCACCATCGGCGGCCACCAGGCCACGGCTACGCAGGCCCGCCACGATGCCGTCGGAAAAGGCCTTGCCCAGCCGGCCCAGGGCCTTGGGGGGGAGTTCTTCGGTGAGGAGTTCTACGAGCAGGGTCGCGCTGGTCATCACGCGGCCTCCTTCTTGAGCATCGGGAAGCCCAGGGCTTCGCGGGAGTTGTGATAGGCCTGGGCCACTTCACGGGCCAGGGCGCGCACGCGGCCAATGTAGGCGGCGCGCTCGGTAACAGAAATGGCACCCCGCGCATCCAGCAGGTTGAAGGTGTGGGAACATTTCATGACCATCTCGTAGGCCGGCAGCACCAGGGGCACGGCCAGCAGGCGCTTGGCTTCGCCTTCGTACTCGCCGAACAG
>JAJTBM010000104.1 GCA_021286885.1 Rhodocyclales bacterium | reverse complement strand
CGCAAGGAAAAGCCCAAGGTGAGCGGCTTCACCAGCGCCAAGCTGGAGCGCATCCTGGCGGTGGGGCCGGATCTGGTGCTGGCCTTCTCTGATCTGCAGGGCGATATTGCCCGGGATCTGGTCAAGGCCGGGGTGGCCGTGCATGTGTTCAACCACCGCAGCATCGAAGGCATCCTGGCCATGGTGGAAACCCTGGGCCATATGGTGGGGGCGGGCGATGCAGCGGCGCGTCTGGTGGCCGAGCTGGAAGCCGGCCTCGCCACCGCCCGGGCCGCGGGGGAGGCCCGGGCCGCACGCCTGGGGCGTCGCCCCCGGGTGTATTTCGAAGAATGGAACGACCCCCTCATCAGCGGCATCCGCTGGGTGTCGGAGCTGATTGGGGTGGCAGGGGGCGAAGACTGCTTTGCCGAACTGGCCACCCGCCCCGCCGCCCGGGAGCGGGTGATTGCCGATCCGGCCGAGGTGATCGCCCGGGCGCCGGAAATCATCATCGGCTCCTGGTGCGGCAAGCACTTCCAGCCCGCTCAGGTGGTGGAGCGGGCCGGCTGGGAACGCATCCCGGCGGTGCAGAACGGGCATGTCTACGAGATCAAGTCCGACATCATTCTGGCCCCCGGCGTGATGGCCCTGCGGGAAGGCTTGCCGGCCCTGGCGCACTGCCTGGACCGGCTGGGCTGAGGGATTGAGCGGCTGAGGGACTTAGCGGGCCGGTGGCGTGTGCCGGCTCTGGTGGTGGTGCGCACTTTCCAGGGCCGCCACCACGCCCCGGGCCAGGTGGAAGAGGGGCGAGAGCTGGTCATGCCCATCCCCTAGCCGTGCCTCCGGGGCGGTGTAGCACAGTACGCCCTGGTAGGTCAGAAAGTAGAAGCTGGACATGCCGGCTGCGGGGAGTGGGTGATCCTGGCTGGGCCGGGCCTGGTGATGGAGCCGGTTGGCCTGGGTCATGAAGCGTTGGCTGGCCTGGCTGACTTCGCTCAGACCATGACTGCCGATCAGCCCGCCGCCGGTGCTCAGGTACAGGTGGGCGGTGCCGTCGTGGAGAACCAGTAGGCTGAAGGGGGCGCCCGCATCATGGGTCTCGAACAGGGCCCCCCACACGGGCCCCGGGACTTTTTCCGGGCCCAGGTCGAGTTCCTGGGGGCTCATCTGAAAGGCCAGGCTGCGCAAGGCCAACAGATCGTCGTGGGCGTCAGGCTGGGCAGGCGCGGCGGCCAAGCCCAGTTGCTGGAGGAGCAGGTGCATAAAATGGCGCATGAGCATCGGCGTTCTCCTGGGTTTGGCCGGGGTTCCGGGCCGGGTGGTGCTGTCCAAGTTTACGACGCTGCGCGCCAAAAATATATCCTTACTGGGAGTGTGGCCGATGAACGGCGGGTAATGCTGTCTGGGTGCTTTCAGGCTTTGCGGATGCCAACACGCTTTTGGTAGAGCCCGCCAAAGAAACGGGTGTAGCTCCAGTCAAAGCACTCGCCCTCGGGGCTCAGGCGTGCGATGTCTTCCTGCTGCAAAGATGGGGCGTAGGGCTCCAGGTATTTGAAGATCAGCCGCATCAGCGGGGCGAGGGGATGCCACCAGCGGGGCTTGTGGTAGTCGACAAACACGATCTTGCCGCCCGGTTTTACGCTCTGGAGCAGATTGTCCACAATCGCCCGGCGCGTGGCGGGGGGGACTTCATGGAGCAGGAAGAAGCAGCAAACCCCGTCGTAGGTTTTGTCGAGGGGCAGGCTGAGGTCTGCCACCCGGGTCAGGCTGCGGGCCCAGGGGGCCAGCTTGCGGCGCACATTGGCGATCTGGATGGGGGCGACATCGACCACTTCCAGGCTGCCGTGGGGTTCCAGCCGGGCCGCTAGGCGTTGGGAAAAATCCCCATACACGGCAGCGGCCTGCAAGACCTGCTGACCGGGGCCGAATTCTTCCACCGCGCTGCGCATGAGCCGCCGCGCATTGCCCCACAGGATGGCGGACACCACCCAGGGCTGATCCAGCCAGGGCAGGGTACGGCAGTTCAGGTAGGCCCAGTGGTAGGTGTCGCTCAGGTAGGCGGGGGGCGGGGCCTCGGGCATACGCTGGGGAACGGGAGTCAGGGACATAAGCATGGGGTGATGATTGATGCTCTAATCATAATCCGAGGCGTGGGCGGGTGCGCGATGAGTTACCAATGTTTGCCCGAGTTCAAGGGAGGTGGGGAAAGGCGAGGTGGGGGGCCTGGCACAGGGGGATGTCGTCTCCGCAGGAGCAGGCTAAGCAGGACACGGCGGAAAAATCGGCAAAGTGTTTCATTGCTGCCGATGATCCATACTCCGGCCTGCTCGGCCTAGGCTGCAGATGCAGGGGTTTGAGTGAAAAAATTCCTTGCGCATCCTTTTGGTGCGTTCAGCTTCAGGCCGTTCCGCCCTTGCGTCCGCACAGCAGAAACACCGGATAGTCGCGCCCCGGCTTGTGAATCACGCTGGCCAGCTCTGTCGTTACCGCCTCGAAACCCGCAGCCCGGGCGGCCTCGGCCACCCGTTCCCGCGCCAGCCCCAGGTGGTGCACGCCCGTGTCTTCGCTATGGAAGCTGCCGTCTTCCGGGTCCAGGTCGGCAATCCCGATGAAGCCGCCGGCCTTCAGCAGGGTGTGGAAGCTGTGGAAAATCGCGTCGATATCCTGGATGTGGTGCAGGGTCATGGACGAGATGATCCCGTCAAAGCGCAGCGCGGGCAGTTCCCGGGTCAGATCCAGGGCCAGGATGTCCACCGGACAGGGCAGATCCGCCTGCTTGGCGGCGAGCTGGGCGTTCATGGCGGGGGAAACATCCACCGCTGTGATGCGCCCGACCGCCGGCGCTACCTGGGCCAGCAGGAGCCCGGTGCCGGCACCAAAATCCATCAGATGCATGCTGCGATCCAGCGCAATCCGGCGCTGGAGGGTTTCGGCGATCTGGCGCACGTTGTCCACCTGGTGCGTGTTCTGCTCGAAGGTGGCCGCCTTGTGGGCGAAATGGTCGATGGGGGCGTGGCTCATGGGGGCTCCTGGGGGTGGGGTGTATAAGCAAATGCTGCTGAATTCCATTATGGATGCCCCGGGTGGCCGCAGGTTCCGGGGGCTGGGAAATTTTGTTGAAGCGCTTGATGCGCAACATTTCTCCCGTCCCCGGGCGCTGCCATAGTCCGTCATCAATCATGGCGTGCAGGGGCAGACAACATGGAAGAATGGGTTGGCGGGCTGTGGCACCGCTTCATCACCCGGGCGGCACAACGCAGCTACCCGGAAGCCGCCGTACAGCTGCGCAGTCTGGAGCGCACGGCGGGCATCCTGTTCCGCGCCCTGGGGGGCGATCCGGGCCTGCGGGTCACGGCGGCCGCCGAGCAGACCCACGGGGCGCGCCGTTCCTGGCTGGCACGTCTTGCCCACGTGGACGAAACCCTGCCCCTGGCCGGGCGGGATGAGGAAACCCTGCGCCTGCCCGCCGAAATCGCCCTGCTGCCCGAGCGCAGCCTGAACCGGGATCTTTACCTGTGGCTGATTGCCCAAGGGGCCGCCCTGGCCGACGGAGAGGCTGGAGATGCCGGAGATGCGCTGGATGCACGCTGGATTCAGACCAACCAGCAGGCCAGCCTGGCCTGTCTCGCGGCCTTCCCGGGCTTTGCCACCCGTTATCAGCGGCTGGTGGACGGCATTCTGGCCCTGCGCCCCGATCCGGCACGCCTGCCCGCCGATGAGGCCGCCGCCGAACACGCCATCCGCCAGGCCCTGCGGGTGCCGGGCAGTGTGGATCAACTCCCCGCTGCGCGCCGCCCGCCCTATCCGGTGCCGGTGTGGCTCTACCCGGTGCCGGCGGCCCTGGATAGGCGCAGCGCGAACCGCTCGGATCAGGCCCGCCCGGCGGCCCCCGGCCAGCGCACCGAAGATGCCCGGGCCCAGCGCCGTCAGGCCCGGCGCGAGGACATGCCGGATGGGCGCAACGGGCTGATCCTGCCTTTCCGGGCCGAAAGCCTGTTGTCTTTTGCCGAATATGTGAAAGTCAATCGCAGCCACGACGACGACCCGGACAGCGACCCGGCCCGGGCTGCCCAGGGCATGGATCAGATCAGCATCGCCCAGGATGGCCAGGACACGGCCTCCCGGGTGCGCTTTGACCTGGATCTCCCCGCCGCCGCCCAGGACGACCGCCCCCTGGCAAGCGGCATCCTGCTGCCCGAATGGGACTGGAAACGCCAGCAGCTCCTGCCGGATCGTTGCAGCCTGCAGGTGCTGGAAGCCCGGGATGCGACGCCCTGCGCCCTGCCCGAGCGCCTGCGCATGCCGGCCCGCCGCCTGCGGCGCCAGCTGGAAGCCCTCACCCCCGCCCGGCGCTGGTTGAAGGATCAGCCCGAGGGCAGCGAACTGGATCTGGATGCCTGCGTGCGGGCGTATACCGACCGGCTCAGTGGCTACACCAGCGCCCGTCAGGGGGGCTATCGCAGTTGCGAGCGGCGGGAGCGGGATCTGTGCTGCCTGGTGCTGGCGGATTTGTCCTTGTCCACCGATGCCTGGGTGAGCAACGAGCAGCGGGTGATCGACGTGATCCAGGACAGCCTGTGGCTGTTCTCCGAGGCTATGGGGGCCACTGGCGACCCCTTTGCGCTGTACGGGTTTTCGTCCCGCAGGCGGGATCACATCCGCTTTCATCGCATCAAGGGTTTCGATGAACGCGCCGGCGACCAAGTGCGCGGGCGGATCGGGGCCCTCAAGCCCGGCTTTTACACCCGCATGGGCGCGCCCATCCGCTACGCCACCCAGCTCCTGGCCAGGCGCCCGGAGGCGGTGCGGTTGTTGCTGATCCTGTCGGATGGCAAGCCCAACGATGTGGATCACTACGAAGGGCGCTACGGGATCGAAGACACCCGGATGAGCCTGCAGGCCGCCCGTCAGGCCGGGGTGCGCCCGTTCTGCGTGACCATCGACCGGGAAGGGGAAGGCTATTTGCCCCACCTGTTTGGCACGGCAGGCTACACCGTGCTGCGCCGCCCGGCGGAGCTGCCCGCCCGCCTGCCCCAGCTCTACGCCCAGCTCACTGCCTGAGGCAGCAGGCGCGGCAAGGCCCCAGGCCCTTTAGCCGGGCGTCTGCCAGAGGTGGGGTGGGGTGCCCGCGTGCAGGCGTGGATTGGCCGGGCGGGGGTTCAGGATGCCTTGCACCCCCCGGGAGAGCGTGGTGGCGGGTTCTTCTGCTGGCCGTCCGAGCAGGAAGCCCTGGGCCCAGTCGCAGCCCAGATCAGCCAGAGTGCGCAGATCCCGGGAGTCCTCAACGCCTTCGGCGATGCTGATGCAGCCCTGATCGGCTGCCTCCCGCAAGAGCCCGGCCAGATGGGCCCGGCGCTCCGCATCCTGGTGGATCTGGCGCACCAGCTTCGGGGCCAGCTTTACGTATTGGGGGCAAATCGGGCCCTGGGGCAGGGTTTCCGGGTGGCCATCCCAGGCGAAGGCGAGGTGTTCGGCGGCCAGTTGGGCGAGGGCCGTGTCCAGGGCCGGGGGCCGGTCGGCATCCAGATGCAGGTGTTCCAGCGCGAGGCGTTCGCCCCCCAGGCCCCAGGCGG
Source organism: Rhodocyclales bacterium (assembly GCA_021286885.1). Lineage (GTDB taxonomy): Bacteria > Pseudomonadota > Gammaproteobacteria > Burkholderiales > Rhodocyclaceae > Zoogloea. The sequence continues at coordinate 3,114 of JAJTBM010000104.1, read as the reverse complement.
CCGCCTGGTTGAGCAGGAAACTGGCGCTGTCCGGCGCAGCCAGGGCGCCCGGGCTCAGGTTGAGAAACAGCCGGCCCGGTAAGTGTTGCTGGGCGAAGGCCTGGAGCGCAGCCCCGCAAGCGAGACGTTCGAGGGGCAGGCCCAGCCCGCTTTCCCGGGCCACCCGCAGCAGTTGTTCGGGGGTGTGCAGGGGGGAGCCCACCGGGCCGCGCATGAAGGCCTCGTAGCCGGCAATACGCTGGGCGCGCAGATCAAAGATGGGCTGGAACAGGATGTGCAGCGCCTGCTCCTGGAGCAGGCAGGTCAGGTGGGCGCGCAGGCCGCTGTAGTACATGATGGGGCGGGTTCATCAGGGAATGCTGCATTGTCGGCAGCGGGGGGGCGGCCTTTCATGAAGATTTCATTAAGATTGCGCCCAAGTGGATGATGCGCCGCATCATTCACGGTAATTTAACCGGATTTGTCTGCCAGATCCGACAAATTGCCATCGTTTTGTAAAACGCTCGTCTGAAAGCATTCTTCCAGCCAGGCTGCCACCGCATTCACCCGCGCCAGGCGCCGGGCGTCCGGGTGGATCAGCATCCACACCTCCCGCTTCAGCAGCAGGCCGCTGGTGCGCACGAGCCCGGGTTCGGCATCGCCCACAAAGCAGGGCAACACGGCGGCACCCAGCCCCTGGGCGGCGGCCCGGGCGAGGCCGTGCAGGCTGTCGCTGCGTAGCCGGATCGGGCGGTCGCCCTGGTGCTCGGCCAGCCAGCGCATTTCCGGGGTGTGGGCGAGGGCCGCGTGGTAGGCCAGCCAGGGGGCGTCCGCCGGGCTGCTTGGGGTGGCGTAGCAGGCAAACGCGCAATCGGCCAGCTTGCGCATCAGAAAATCCCCCGCCCGGGGGCGGGCCAGGCGCAGGGCGATGTCGGCCTCCCGACGCGCCACGTCCAGGGATTCATTGCTCGCCAGCAGCTCCAGGTGCAGGGCCGGGTGGCGGGCGTAGAGCCGGGGCAGGGCGGGGATCAGCAGGCCGTCGATGATGGCCGTCACCGAGGTCAGGCGCACCTGGCCGCTGACGCTATCGGCCTCCGGGTCGGCCAGCCGGGCGATGCTGTCTACATCGCGGGCGATCTGCTCGGCCCGCGCCAGCACCCGGGCGCCCACCGGGGTGGGTTGCCAGTGGCCGGCGCTGCGTTCCATCAAGGGGGTGCCCAGGGTGTCTTCCAGGGCCCGCAGGCGTCGGGCCACGGTGGTCTGGTCCACCGCCAGCCGGCGGGCGGCGGCGGCCAGGCTGCCGGCTCGGGCGAGTTCGATCAAAAAGCGCAGGTCATCCCAGTTCATGGGGATTGGGGCGACGGGGGGCGCCCGTTCAAAAAGGTGGGCCTGCATTTTTGCAGGTTTGGGCCGCAAGGATGTCAATTTACGCAGGGTGTGCCGGCCCTTAAGCTGGCTGCAGCGGTACTTTCAGCACCGCAGCACCAAGCACCAAAGCACCACGCACCCAAACCGCGCAACATTTACAAAGGAGATTGCCATGAGCCAGCCTGTTACCCTGCGCCAGTTGTCCGGCCTGCCCACCGAACCCGCCCGCCTGGCCGAGTCGGCCCTGATTATTGTGGATGCCCAGAACACCTACCGCAGCGGGGTGATGGCGCTGGAGGGCGTGGAGCCGGCCCTGGACGAATGCGCCCGCCTGCTCGCCCGGGCCCGGGCGGTGGGGGCGCCGGTGATCCACATCCAGCATGATTCCGGCCCGGGCTCCCCCTACGACATCCGCGCCGAGATTGGCGCGATTGCCGACAAGGTGGCGCCCCAGGGCGATGAGCCGGTGGTCATCAAGGGCTATCCGAATTCGTTTGTGGGCACCGATCTGGAAGCCCGCCTGCGTGCTTTGGGGGTCAAGCATCTGGTGATCGTGGGTTTCATGGCCCATATGTGCATCAACTCCACCAGCCGGGGCGCCTTCAATCTCGGTTTTCAGGTGTGCGTGCCCGCCAGCACGGTGGCCACCCGGGCGCTGCCCGGGCCGGAGGGCGAACTCATCCCCGCCGCCCAGGTGAAGGCCGTGGCCCTGGCTGCGCTGGGTGATTTGTTTGCGCTGGTGGTGCCGGGGATAGACGGGATTCCCGACTGAGTGCCCCGTGCCTCAGGGCAAGGCGCGCAGGCTGCGTTTGCGCACCACGCCCTGCTCATCGAACTGGATGATCAGTTCGTGGGCGTTGCTCAGGTTATGGGCGGTCTCGGCCAGATCCAGCAGATCGCCCAGCATCGGCAGATAGCCCACCCCCATGGGCAGGCTGAATTGGGCGGAGTACACCCAGACCCGGGCCTCTTCTTCTTCAATGTTTTCGTCGGGTGGGCCCAGGCGGGCCTGGACCTCGGCCCGGGTGCTGATGCCCGGGCGCAGGGCCTGGCGGGCTGCTTCCAGTTGCGCGCTGGTGCGGGGCGTGGCGCAGCTGGTGAGCAGCAGCACGCTGGCCAGCAGTCCGCTGAGGGGCACGCGGTGCTTCATGGGGTCTCCGTCGGGCGCAGTACGGGCAAGCGGGCCAGCACTTCGTCGGGGCTATCCTGGTGGATGAAGTGCCCCGAGTCCCAGATCACTTCCAGCCGCTCCAGGCCCAGCAGGGTTTTCCACTGCTGGCGTGCGTGTTTCTGCATGGTTTCGAAGTCTCCCTTTTCTTCGGGGCGGAAGCGGCCCGGCACCAGCACCCGGGCGGGCAGCGTCAAGGGCGGGCCCTGGATCAGGCTGTCCATGCACTCATCCTGGGCGTCAAACTCGGCCTGATCGGTAGGGCTGAAGGCTACGGCCCGCAGCCCCTTGAGCAGCAGGGCCAGGTGCGGGGTTTCGCTCTGGAGGCGGGCCCAGTGGCCCGGCGGGGTCGGGTCCAGCAGGAGCAGTCCGGCCACGTCCTGGGGGTAGAGCCGGGCAAAGGCGTACTGGTAGCGCCCACCCAGGGAATGGCCGATCAGCAGGTAAGGGGGCGGGATGCCGGCTGCCCGCAGTTGTTCGTGGCTTTCCCGGGCGATGGTGCAGGGGTCCCGGGGGCGGGTGGTCGGCGCCAGACCCCGGTGTCCGGGGCGCTCCAGGGCCACCACCTGGTGGGTCTGCCCCAGGGGCTCGAAGATTTG
>JAJTBM010000103.1 GCA_021286885.1 Rhodocyclales bacterium | reverse complement strand
AACTTCAGATTTTCCGTATTTTTAACATAGCGTTCGGTCGCATGAAAAACCGCATCAGCCGAAATATCGACGCCCGTCACAGACCTGGCAGCCGAGGCCAATATTGCGGAACCATAGCCTTCTCCGCATGCAACATCAAGAACACGAAGACCTTTTACAGCACCGGCCGCAAGCACATAGCGGTGCAAATGCTCATAACGGATCTCACCATGCAGTTCAGGGACAAATCTTTCACCAGACCACGACAGGGCATTATTTTTTTTCATGGGCGACATCAGCTTATGGAAATCTCGATCTCTCGCATGGGAATGGCCACAACGCCAAAACAGATGCGACTGGCCTGGCATTTCAGAATCAGGGCATCATGCATCCAATGCTGCTGCACATGACTATCCTGACTGCCCGTAGCCACAGCCACTGTCACAGCATAATCACCTACGGGCATGACAGGCATCCGGAAGTGAAATGCAGCAGAAACCGTCTGCCCGGCCTTCACGCTTTGCGGCTCATACACGTAGGTGAGATAAGTGTTATCGCCAAAAACTGTCTGTCCAAGCCTGTCCTTGAGGTCAAACCCAAGAATGACCGACTCCAGATCCTCATTAGCCCTTGCACTTATCTGCAGGATGACATCTTCGCCTCCTACGACAAAACTCAGGGGCTGGGATGTGTCCGCATCCAGCAGTACCACATCAAGGATACGCGCAGCTCCGGCACCGAACCCCTGGGCTTCCGGGTTAAACTGGAAAATCTTCATGTCGTTCCGTAGCGCAGAACCGGAAAGCATTTTTTCACGCATATCCACGTAATCATCCGTTTTAGAGACAGAAACAGGCTTCTTGCCCGAAAACTCCCTAGCCTTTCCCGTCTCCTGCCCCTCGCTTACCAGTTCTTCAAGGTAATGCTTGATCAGACTCTTCGGCTCGCCGGCATCCACGACCTTCCCCTTGTGCAGCCAGAGCGCCTGGCTGCACAGGTTAAGAACAGCCCCTGTGTCATGGCTGACAAACAGAAGCGTTCCATTTTTCATGAATTCACGCAAGAAACGCATGCACTTTTGGACAAAATAGGCATCCCCAACGGAAAGCGCCTCATCAACGATCAGTATATCCGCGTCGACATGGGCAATCACTGCAAACGCCAAACGCACATACATCCCACTGGAATAAGACTTAACAGGCCTTTCGATAAAATCCCCAATATCGGCAAATTGGGCTATTTTGTCGAACCGTTCATCAATCTGGCGGGATGACAACCCAAACAGCCGCCCGTTGAGATAGACGTTTTCCCGCCCACTAAACTCCGGATTAAACCCAGCCCCCAGTTCGAGAAGGGCGGCAACCTTTCCATTCACCGAAACACTGCCAGCACTGGGGCTCAGGGTTCCACACAGAATCTGGAGAAGGGTAGACTTCCCCGACCCGTTCCGACCAATGACACCAAAGGTTTCTCCTTTCCGAACATCAAACGAAATATCATCAAGAGCGGAAAAAACCTTATGGTAACGACGTGGCTCCAGGCCCAAAACCCTGCGCACGGGGTTAAACAGCATCTGCTTCAGCCTGTCGCGTGGATTCTCGTAAATTTCGTAATCTTTTCTCAAACCCCGAACTGAAACCACAAACTCTTCAGATGACATCTGCAAACCCTTTACGCGTCATTTGAAACCAGGCAAGACACAGGCATGAAAACAGGACAGATCCGGCAAGCAAAGAGAAAAACTCCAAGGGGTCGGGAAAGACCCCATGCATCATAACGGATCTAGAAATATCTACAAAATGCGTTAGTGGATTAAGATCAATCAGCCCCCTGATCTCTTTGGGTATACTTTCAATCGGATAAAAAACCGGAGCCAGAAAAATAAGGCCAGAGGTCACTACTCCGACGACTTGGCGCACGTCCTTCAGATACACCCCGAGAGAGGCCAGAAACCATGCAAAGCCCAGGGTGAAGAACACTAGAGGGAGCGATATGAACGGCATTGCGAGAATGTAAGGATTCAGTGTTCCTTCACTCAGCAGAAAGGCAAACGCCCAGACCAGCAGCCCCACAAACAGGTGAAAAACGCCGGAAAACACTGCAACCACAGGCAAAACCTCAAGCGGAAAGACCACTTTTTTTACATAGTTTGCATTTTCGGATATCAGGGACGGGGCCCGGTTAACAACTTCAGTAAAAAAATTAAAATTCAGCAAGCCTGAAAAAAGAACGATCGCGAAGTAGGACTTCGAGTCTCCACCTCCAGGCCATCTGGACTTGAAAAGCACCCCAAATGCAAAAGTGTACACGGCCAGCATGAACAGGGGGTTGAACATCGACCACAGCAACCCCAGGGCCGACCCTCGGTAACGGCCAACGACATCGCGCCGGGCCATTTCCATGATCAGAGAAAAGTTCCTGGCAATAACCAGAAAAGGATTTATCAAAAAGCTCATTTGCTTACCATCACACCACCGTAGAGGACTACAATAATACCCTGTCGCGAAAAACCAGATCAAATATTTCGCCACCAGATACGCCAGAATCAGACAGGAACGTCATGCCGATCAAAGCAGCGCAATTAAACCATACCCAGGATGGAACCCCCTACTCCGACACATTCAAAGACGTGTATCACAGCTCTACGAGTGGTCTTGGACAGTCCAGACACGTGTTCTGGACAGGGTGCGAGTGCGCACGGCATTTTGAAACCCATGCAAACCTGGGCATTCTTGAAACAGGGTTTGGCATCGGGCTGAATTTTTTGTCCACATGGAACGAACGCAATCAGACCTTCCCAGAGAACCAACTGCATTTCATCTCCGTCGAGAAATTCCCCTTCACCCGCGCAGACCTGGCCCGCTTGCATGAAGCCTTCCCTGAACTCGCGCCGCTCGCGGCTCAGTTGCAGGCCCAGTGGCCAGATTTGGTGCCCGGCCTGCATCGGCTCAGTTTTGAACATGGCCGTGTCACCCTGACGCTGGGTCTGGGCGATGCGCTGGAATTGCTTCCGCAAATCAATGCCCGGGTGGATGCGTTCTATCTGGATGGTTTTTCGCCAGCCAAGAATCCGGAGCTATGGTCGCCGGCGGTGTATGCCCAACTGCGTCGGCTGGCGGCGCCGGGCGCCACGCTGGCCACCTGGTCGGTGACGGGGCATGTGCGGCGCGGTTTGCAGGAGGCGGGCTTTCATGTGGAACGCAGGCCGGGCTTTGGCAGCAAGCGGGAGATGCTGACGGGCCGGCTGGCCGACGACACCCCGCCGCCGCCCGCCCCTGCCCGGGAACGCCGGGCGCTGGTACTGGGCGCCGGGGTGGCCGGCACATCGGTGGCCGAGCGTCTGGCGGCCCGGGGCTGGCAGATCACCTTGCTGGATGAAAACGCGGCCCCCGGCCAGGGGGCGTCGGGCAACCGGGCGGGGGTGTTTCGCCCGCTGCCCAGCCTGGACGATAACCGGCTGGCGCGCATCACCCGGGCCGGTTTTGTATATGGCAAGGGACACTTGGCCCGTCTGCTGGCGGGGGGGCATCCCCTGCGCTGGGGGCAGACCGGGGTGCTGCATCTGGCCCGGGACGACAAACAGGCGGGCAAGATGCGGGCGGTAGTGGAAACCCACCAGCCCCCCGCCGACTATCTCCAGTACCTGGAGCCCGAGGCTGCCACGGCCTTGATCGGCTGGCCGGTGGCCCAGGGGGGATGGTTCTTCCCCCAGGGGGGCTGGATACAGCCCCCCAGCCTGTGTGCGGCCAATCTGGCTGCGGCGGGCGACCGGGTGGAAGCCCGCTTCAATACCCGGGTTGCCCAGCTGGTGCGGGACTCTGGCCGGGCATGCTGGCAGGCCCTGGATGCGTCCGGCGCAGTGCTGGCCGAAGCACCAGTACTGATTCTGGCCAACGGGGTGGGCATCCGCCAGTTGCCCGAAGCGGGCGCGCTGCCGGTGCGTCTGGCCCGGGGACAGGTGTCCCACCTGCCTGCCGAAGCCGGCTCGGCGCCCAAAATGGTGGTGTGCCGTCTGGGCTATGTGAGCCCGGAGGTGGATGGGGTGCGCTGCGCCGGGGCGACCTTTATGGCCGACGATGAAGGCACCGAGCTGCGCCTGGCCGAGCACCAGGAAAACCTGGAAAAGCTGGACTTCATCCTGCCCGGCTACAGCGCTGGCATCGACCCGGCAGCGCTGGACGGGCGGGTAGGCTTTCGCCCGGCGTCGCCAGATCGACTCCCCATGGTGGGCCCGGTGCCGGTGCATCAGCCGGTGGCCAAAGAGACGCCCCTCCATGCCATCGAACGCCACCCGGGCCTGTATGCGGTATCGGGCTTCGGCGCCCGAGGGCTGGTGTGGGCAAGCCTGATGGGCGAGCTGCTGGCCAGCCAGCTGGAAGGCGAGCCCCTGCCCCTCGAACAGGATCTGGTGGATGCGCTGGACCCGGCCCGCTATCTGCTCAAGCCACCCCGGCCCCAGAAAGGGAACGAAGAGTGACGGCGCCTTGGTCTGTCTTGGCGCCCGGCATCATTCCGCCCCGCATCAGTCATTTGTAAGCACACATTCCTGACGTCAGCCGGGGGCAAGCCCGGCGCGTTAGGATGGGCATGTCCTTTTGTCTGAGCCTACGCCCATGAGCGATTCCCGTCCCCCGCTCCACCCGGCCCTCTGGGTGGCCGCCATTTCTGTAACGGTGGCCAGCATGGCCGGGGTGGTCAAGATGCTGGGCTACCTGCCCGTGGCCGATGCGCCGCCTCCTGAAGCCGTGATCCCCAAGGCGCCCTCGCCCCAGGTAGAGGCACCAGCCCCCGCTCCAGTGGTGGCACCTGCGCCCGAGAAAGCCGCAGAAAAAACCCTTGAGAAATCTGCCGAACCGCCCCACCCGGCCAAGCCCAAGCCGGTGCAGCCACACCCGGCACCAGTAAGCAAACCGACCACCGCCCACACCGAGGCCCCGTCGAACCCGCCTCCGCCCCAGGCCCTAGCCGGCACGCCGGGCCTGCCCCCGCCGCCGTCCGAAACCCAGGCCGCTCCGCCGCCGCCCCCTGCACCCACCATCTGCCGGGAGTGTGGCGTGGTGGAAAACATCCAGGCCATGCAGCAGAAGGGAGAAGGCAGCGGCATCGGGGCGATTGGTGGCGCCGTGCTCGGCGGCATTCTGGGCAACCAGGTGGGTGAAGGCTCGGGCAAGAAGCTGGCCCGGATCGGCGGTGCCGTGCTCGGCGGGCTGGCCGGCAACGAGGTGGAGCGCCAGCAGCGCAGCAGCACCCAGTATCAGGTGGTGGTGCGCATGGAAGATGGCACCCGCCGGGTGCTCACCCTCACCCAGCCGCCCAGCGTGCATCCGGGCGATCCGGTGCGGGTGCGCAACGGCGAGCTGATCGGTGGGATTCCGCCCGGGGCGCGTAGCGGCAATTTCTGAGCTTTGCCCAGCAACCCTGCCGTACCGCACACAGCACAACGGGGCGCCCGCAGGCGCCCCGTTTTTCATGGCATCCGGCACGGGGCCGGATCAATCAGCCCGCAAGCCCAGGATCAGGCCAGGGCCTTGTCGAGGCGGGCGAGCACCAGTTCGCGTCCCACAGCTTCCAGCACGGCATCGATGGACGGGCTCTGGGGCTGACCCAGCAGCACCACGCGCAGGGGAATGGCCACCTGGGGCATCTTCACACCGTGGGCGGTGCAGGTTTCCTTGATGGCGGCATTGAGCACGGCCTTTTCCCAGGCGGCAGCGGCCAGCTTCTCGCGCAGGGTGGCGAGGGCGGCCTTGGCGTTGTCGGTCAGGTGCTGGGCGAGCAGCTCGGGGGCCGGGCTCAGGTCGATGTAGAAGGGCTCCAGCGCATCGGCCAGCTCCACCAGGGTGCTGACGCGCTCCTTGTAGAGCCCCACCAGGGTTTCAATGGCGGGCACGGCGGCCACCTGCACACCCCGGGCAGCCAGGCGCTCGGTGGCGTCGGCGGCGAGGCGGGCGTTATCGGCCTGCTTGATGTAGTGGGCGTTCAGCCACTTGAGTTTTTCGGTGTTGAACTGGGCGGCGGAGGGGGTGATGTGGTCCAGATCGAACCATTCGACCAGCTGCTCGCGGGAGAAGATTTCGTCATCCCCGTGGCTCCAGCCCAGGCGGGCCAGGTAGTTCACCACGGCTTCGGGCAGGTAGCCGTCTTCGTGGTACTGCATCACGCTCACTGCGCCGTGGCGCTTGGAGAGCTTCTGGCCGTCGTCGCCCAGGATCATGGAGAGGTGGGCGTACTGGGGCACTTCGCCCCCCAGGGCCTTCAGGATGTTGATCTGACGCGGGGTGTTGTTCACGTGGTCATCGCCCCGGATCACGTGGGTGATGCCCATGTCCCAATCGTCCACCACCACGCAGAAGTTGTAGGTGGGGGTGCCATCCGGGCGGGCGATGATGAGGTCGTCCATTTCGGCGTTGGCGATCTCGATGCGGCCCTTGACTAGATCATCCCAGGCCACCACGCCTTCGGTGGGGTTCTTGAAGCGGATCACCGGCTGCACGCCTGCGGGGGGTTCCGGCAGCACCTTGCCGGCCTCGGGACGCCAGCGGCCATCGTAACGGGGCTTCTCGCCCCGGGCGCGCTGGGCTTCGCGCAGGGCGTCCAGTTCGTCGGGCTGCATGTAGCAAGGGTAGGCGTGGCCGGCGGCCAGCATCTGCTGGACGACTTCCTTGTAGCGCTCCATGCGCTGCATCTGGAAGAAGGGGCCTTCGTCCCAGCCCAGATCCAGCCACTTCATGCCATCCATGATGGCCTGCACGGCCTCAGGGGTGGAGCGGGCCACGTCGGTATCTTCGATCCGCAGCACGAAGGTGCCCGCGTGACGGCGGGCGTAGGCCCAGGAGAACAGGGCCGTGCGGCCACCACCGATGTGCAGGAAGCCGGTGGGGCTGGGGGCGAAGCGGGTACGGACGGTAGAAGCCATGGCAGACAATCTGGAAAGCTGAAAACCTGCCATTTTACGCAAAGCCGGCGCCTCAGGCAGGAGCCGGCTTGCGTATGTGGAGCAAACCGGTCAGCGCACCAGCTCGCCGTTGCGATTGAGCATGGTGAGTTCCACGTAATTGGAGCCCTCATGCTGGCCCGGCGCAAAGCTCACGGTAAAGCCGCCCAGATCGAAGGGAGCGCTTTCGAGAGCCTTGGTGATGGCTGCCGGATCGCCGGCCTTGGCCCCCGCCCGGCGCATGGCCTCCACCAGCACCCGAGCGTAGACATAGCCTTCCAGGCTGCCTTCACTGGGCTTGGCGTCGGGAGCGTGCTTTTTGAGGAGCGCCAGATAATCCCGGGTCATGGGCATTTTCCCGCCGCTGGGAACCGGGAACACCTGGGAAATGCCCAACCCGTGGGACTGGGGCCCAACAGTGGCCACGATGTCCCGTTCGCTGTTAACTGACAGGGTGTAAAGCTGGGCAAAGCCGCCCTTCTCCCGGTAGCCCTTCACGAAGGCCGATGTAGCCACGGTGCTGGATATCATGATGATAGCTGCAGCATCCGCTTTGGCCAGGGCCTCCACCGCCGGGCCCATCTGGGTCGTGCCCCGCTCATAGCTGGCCACCGCCACGGGCGCCAGTTTGCGGGCAGCCAGGGATTTCTTGACCTGGGCCAGGCCATCCTGGCCAAAGCCGTCGTTCTGGTGCAACACCGCAATTTTTTGCTGGCCGACCGTAGTGGCCATTTCCACCAGCTTTTCCACTTCAGCCGCGTAGGAGGCGCGCAGGTGGAAGATCTGGGGATGCTTCTTTTCCCGGATCATGGTGGCACCGGTATAGGCCCCCACCACCGGCACGCCCAGTTGCTCCAGGGCACCACTCTCCAGGGCCGCATTGACGTTGGCTGTCCCGGTAAGCCCCAGCAGGGCCACCGGCTTTTCGGCTGCCACCTGTTTGAGCAAACGGACGGTTTCATCGGGCTTGTAGGCATCGTCCTGGACCACGTAGCGGATCTTCTGGCCGGCAATGCCCCCCTTCTCGTTCAGCTCCTTGAAAACCAGGCTGGCCCCTTCGGTCAGCAACTTACCGGTAGCCGCCTGGGTGCCAGTCATGGGGGTGATCTGCACGACGGTGTAATCCGCCATGGCGAGCAGAGGACAGGCCAGCAATCCCAGCATGGCGCCCCGGATGAGTGTATTCATGATTTTGTCTCTCCTTGGTGTGTTTTATTTCAGCCCTCGTCATGGGTGCTGTGCACGCACGACGAGGGCGAAAACGAAAGATACGCGAAACGCATTAAAGGCAGAACATTTCCGTATATCGCCACCAATTCGAGACGCCCTTTTCTGCAATGGAGTGCAAAAAAGGTCTCATCCGGGCCGCTTAGACCAACCGACGCGGGGGTCAGCGCACCAGATCGCCGGACCGGTTCACCATGGTCAGTTCCACATAGCGGCTGCCTTCATGCTGCCCCGGCGCAAAACTGATGCTGAAGCCGCCCAGATCCAGGTTCATGCCCTCCAGCGCCTTGGTAAGGGCCGCCGGATCGCCGGCCTTGGCACCCGCCTTGCGCAGGGCTTCCACCAGCACCTTGGCGTACACGAAACCTTCCAGGCTACGCTCGGTGGGCCGGGCATCCGCTGGGCCGTACTTCTTGAGCAGGGCCTGGTATTCGCGGTTCATGGGCACCACACCGGAAGACGCCAGGGGAACCACCTGGGAAATACCCAGGCCGTGGGCGTATTGGGTGCCCAACTGCGTAACAATCTCACGCTCATTCACCACCGAAAGGGTATAAACCGGCGCGAAA
>JAJTBM010000102.1 GCA_021286885.1 Rhodocyclales bacterium | reverse complement strand
GGCGTCCAGGTGCTGGCGGTGTTGCTGGATGTGCTGCTGGCCAGCCCGGGTGAGACGTCGCTCCAGATCCGCCAGCCGGTGCCAGGCCTGGGGAATATCGGGGCGGCGATTGGCCAGGCGCAGGGCGAGGGTGGCGAGGCGGCTTTTCTGGCGTTCCAGGCTGCGGGCCGGGTACTGGCGCAGGCGCTGGGCCAGGCGTTCGAGGCGTTCTCCGGCCTGCTGGAGCCGGGCGCGGGGATGCTGCAGGCGCAGGGCGGCCCGGTCTACACGCTGGGCAGCGTGTTCCACCCGGCGCTGCATGGCCCGCTGGAGCCGGAATTCCAGCTGATCCAGGCGTTCGTGCAGTTCGGCAAAGCCCGCACTCACCAGCTCGGCGGCGGCGGTGGGGGTGGCAGCCCGCAGGTCGGCCGCAAAATCGGCGATGCTCACGTCGCTTTCATGGCCCACGCCCACCACCACGGGCAGAGGGCAGGCGCGGATGGCCCGGGCGAGGGCTTCGTCGTTGAAGGCGGCCAGGTCTTCCAGGCTGCCGCCGCCGCGCACCAGCAGGATCACCTCATGGCCCAGCCGGGCCGCATCCTGCCCAGCCTGATTGAGGGCCGCGATGAGCCGGGCCGGGGCCTGGGGGCCCTGCACCAGGGCGGGGTAGAGGTGGATGGGCAGATGGGGGGCGCGCCGGGCGAGGGCGGCTTGTACGTCGTGCCAGGCGGCTGCCTGGGCCGAGGTGATGACCGCCAGGGCGCGGGGGTAGCGGGGCAGGGGGCGCTTGAGGGCCGCATCGAACACGCCCTCCGCCTGGAGCCGGGCCTTGAGGCGCAGGAAGGCCTCGAACAGATTGCCCACGCCCGCCTGGCGGATGCTTTCGACGTTGAGCTGGTAGTCGCCCCGGGCCTCGTAGAGCCCGACCAGGCCCCGCACTTCCACCTGCATCCCGTGTTCGAGCTTGAAGGGCAGGAGCTGGGCCTTGCTACGCCACATGGTGCAGCGGATCTGGGCTTGATCGTCCTTGAGGGTGAAATACACGTGACCGGAGCTGGCCCGGGTGAGGGTGGAGACCTCGCCCCCCACCCAGAGCAGGGGGAAGCTGCGTTCCAGGGTTTCCCGGGCAGCCCGGTTGAGCCAGGAAACGCTGACCACTTGGTCGGGCTTGACTTCGCTGAAAAAATTTTGCGGGTTCATGTAAGCGGATTTTAGCGGAATCCACACCGTAAGCCCCTTGACAAGAAAAAACTTTCTGCCGCCCCTTGACGCCGCAAAAAATATCCAAGTTGTTGATTTTTAAGGGTTGTAGGATTAGCTTAATTTTTGATCCGAGTAAGGAAAAGCCTTATGAACTGGTAGCTTAGCGGCTCCATTTGCATTCGATCCACAGACTTATCCACAGATTTTGTGGATTGTCTGCGGCGGGCGCCGTGTTGCTATCCAAGATGGGTCAGGTTAGAGTCATGGGCTTCGTCTGATTCTCAGGAGTCCCTGCGTGTTCGCCATTCTCCAGGCCGCCGGCTGGCCCATCTGGCCGCTGATGTTTGCTTCCATCGTGGCAGTAGCGCTGATCATTGAACGTCTGCTCACCCTGCGCCGGGCCAAGGTGTTGCCCGAAGGCTTGCTCGACAAGGTGGTGAGCGAGTGGCGCCAGAGCGGCACCAGCCCCGAAATGATCAACCGGGTCGCCATGACGTCTCCCCTGGGCCGCGTGCTGGCCGCCGGCCTGCGCAATGTGCGCAGCCCCCGCGACGTGATGAAGGAATCCATCGAGGAAACCGGCCGCGCCGTGGTGCACGATCTGGAACGCTTCCTGACCACCCTGGGCACCATCGCCTCCATCAGCCCCCTGATGGGTCTGTTTGGCACCGTGGTGGGCATGATCGAGATTTTCGGCTCCCAGGCCCCGGGTGGCTCCAACCCCCAGCAGCTGGCCCACGGGATTTCCATCGCCCTCTACAACACCGGCTTTGGCCTGGTGATCGCGATTCCCAGCATGATTTTCTGGCGCCACTTCCGGGCCACCGTCGATGGCTTTGTGGTCGAGATGGAGCAGCAGGCCGTGCGCCTGGTGGAAGTCGTGCACGGCGACCGGCGCTGAGGGCTGAGCCATGAACTTTGGCCGTGGCCGCTCCCGCGAGGAGCCGGAGATCAACCTGATCCCGATGATCGACGTGCTGCTGGTGATCATCATCTTCCTGATGCTGACCACCACCTACTCCCGCTTTGCCGGGCTGGACATCAACCTGCCCACTGCCGATGCAACTGCCGCCGACAATAAAACGGTGGAAGTCCATGTGGCCGTGACGGCTTCGGGTGATGTGGTGGTGAACAAGCAGCCGGTGCCCGGTGCCAGCCTGAGCGCCATTGTGAGCGCGATGCAGGCCGTGGTGCCCGCCGGGGCCAAGGATCCGGTGGTCATCATCAATGCCGACGCCAAGGCCACCCACCAACGGGTGATTGACGTGATGCAGGCCGCCCAGCAAGCGGGCCTCGTGCACATCTCGTTTGCCACCCAGGCGGCCCAGCGCTGACAACACCCGACGGATACCCGAGATGGCCCATCAAGCCCCCCGCTTCTGGCAGAAGCGGGGGTTTTTCGCTTTAGGACTCCTGCCCCTGGCGGCCCTGTACGGGGCGCTGGCGGGCCTGCGTCGTCGTCTGTACGCCTGGGGGCTATTGCAGGTGGTGCGCCTGCCGGTGCCGGTCATCGTGGTGGGCAATATCGGCGTGGGCGGGAGCGGTAAGACACCCACCACCCTCTGGCTGGTGGAGGCCCTGCGCGCCCGGGGGCGCCACCCGGGCATCATCAGCCGAGGCTATGGGGGCCAGATCCGCGAGGGCGTGGCCGCCGTGCCTCCTGATGGCGACCCGGTGCGCTTTGGCGATGAGCCGGTGCTGATGGCCAGCCGGGCCCGCTGCCCGGTGTTTGTGGGGCGGGATCGCCCCGCGGCAGGCGCGGCCCTGCTGGCGGCCCATCCGGAGGTGGACGTGCTGATCGCCGATGACGGGCTCCAGCACTACCGGCTGGCCCGCCAGGTGGAGCTGGTGGTGGTGGATGAGGCAACCCTGGGCAATCTGTGGCGCTTGCCCGCCGGCCCCCTGCGGGAAGCGCCTTCCCGCCTGGCCGAGGCTGATCTGATTCTGGCCCAAGGCGCCTTGTCGGATGGTTTGCGCGCAGCGGTCGGCCCGGTGCCAGTGTTCCCCTTCCGGCTGGAAGGGGGCGATTTCGAACGGCTGGGGGATCGCACCGAGCGTTGCAGCCCCGCACGCATGGCGGGGCGCAGGCTCCATGCCCTGGCCGGTATCGGGCGCCCGGAGCGCTTCTTCAGCCAGCTGGAAAGCCTGGGTTTGAGCATCGAGCGGCGCCCGTTTCCCGACCATCATGCCTTCACTCCGGATGATCTTGTGCTTCCTGAGGGTGATGTGCTTCTGATGACCGAGAAGGATGGGGTAAAATGCGCGCCTTTCGCACCCCGCGAGTGCTGGGTGTGGCCGGTCCGGGCCCAGGTGGCGCCGGGCGCGGTGGATCTGATACTGGAGAAGCTTGATGGACCCCCGACTGCTTGAAATCCTGGTTTGCCCCATCACCAAGGGCCCCCTCGGCTATCACAAGGACAAGCAAGAGCTGTGGAGCGTGAGCGCACGCCTGGCCTATCCGGTGCGCGATGGCATCCCGGTGATGCTGGAAGAAGAAGCCCGCCCCCTGACCGAAGACGAGCTGGCCCAGGCCCGCTGAGCATGGGCGGCGCTGCCATGAACTTCAAGATCGTCATCCCTGCGCGCCATTCGAGCAGCCGCCTGCCGGGCAAGCCCCTGCTGGATATCGCCGGGCGCCCCATGGTGCTGCGGGTGCTGGATCGGGCCCTGGAGGCTGGGGCCGAGGAAGTCTGGGTGGCCACCGACCACGCCGGCATCGCCGAAGCGGTGCAAGCGGCCGGTGCCCAGGTGGTGCTGACCTCCCCCGATCACCCCTCCGGCACCGACCGGCTGGCCGAAGTGGCCACCCGATTGGGCTGGGACGATGACGCGCTGGTGGTGAATGTGCAGGGCGACGAGCCCCTGATTCCGCCGGCCCTGATCCGCGACGCCGCCGCCGCTCTGGCCGCCGACCGGGAAGCCGCCATCGCCACCGCCTGCCACCCGCTTACCAGCGCCGAAGAGTTCTTCAATCCGAACGTCGTCAAAGTGGTGCTGGATGCCCGGGGGCGTGCCCTGTATTTTTCCCGGGCGCCGATTCCCTGGGCGCGGGATGAATTTGCCAAGGATCGCAGCGTGCTGCCCGCCGGCTTGCCGGCCTTTCGCCACATCGGCCTGTACGCCTACCGGGCTGGCTTCCTGAAGCGCTACGCGGGCCTCGCCCCGTCGCCCCTGGAGCAGTGGGAGGCGCTGGAGCAATTGCGGGCCATGGCCCATGGTTTCCCGATCCAGGTCATGGTCCTGGATCATGCCCCGCCTGGCGGGGTGGATACTGCCGAAGATCTGGAGAGGGTTCGGCAGGTGTTCGCAGCGGCGTGAGCCGTACGTAAGTTTCGCGTTAGCTGCGGGCGTTAGCTTTACGAGTCGGTACGTCAGACCTTGATACGTCAACGCGTCGGCACGTCGAATTTGAGTTGCACCAACACACAAAAACACTGAGGAGTGGAAGTATGCGTCTGATTCTGCTGGGACCTCCGGGGGCAGGCAAGGGCACCCAAGCCAACTACATCAAGGAAAAATTCGGTATTCCGCAGATTTCCACGGGTGACATGCTGCGTGCTGCCGTCAAGGCAGGCACCCCGCTGGGCATCGAAGCCAAGAAGGTGATGGACGCCGGCGGCCTCGTGTCCGACGACATCATCATCGGTCTGGTGAAGGATCGCCTGAAGGAAGCCGACTGTCAGTCTGGCTACATGTTCGATGGTTTCCCCCGCACCATCCCCCAGGCCGAAGCCATGAAGGCTGCTGGCGTGCCCATCGACTTCGTGCTCGAAATCGACGTGCCCGATGAAGAAATCGTCGGCCGCATGTCTGGTCGCCGGGTGCACGTGGCCTCTGGCCGCACCTACCACGTCAAGTTCAACCCGCCCAAGGTGGAAGGTGTGGACGACGAGACTGGCGAGGCCCTGATCCAGCGCGACGACGACAAGGAAGAAACCGTCAAGAAGCGTCTGGACGTGTACCACGCCCAGACCGAGCCCCTAGTGGCCTACTACTCCGAGTGGGCTGCCAATGGCGAACCCAACGCCCCCCAGTACCGCAAGATCCACGGTCTGGGCAAGGTCGAGGAAATCCGTGACCGCGCCTTCGACGCCCTGAAGTAATTCAGCGCGGCGGCGAGTCCAACAGGGGCCGGCCTTAGGGTCGGCCCTTGTCTTTGGTACGGAGCCTTCTGATGAACAATCTGTTGTATGCCCAATCGGGCGGTGTGACCGCCGTCATCAACGCATCCGCCGCCGGGGCCATCATCGAAGCCCGCCGGGCGGGGCCCCGGGTGGGGCGGGTGCTGGCAGCCCGGCATGGGATTCTGGGGGTGCTGCGCGAACAGCTGGTGGATACCACGTCCCTGGATGATGCCGCGCTGGCCCTGCTGCGGGCCACGCCCGGGGGTGCCTTTGGTTCCTGCCGCTTCGATCTGGACCCGCCTGAGCACAACCCGGCCCAGTACGACCGGCTGTTTGCGGTGCTGGCTGCCCACGGGATTGGCTACCTGCTGTACAACGGCGGGAACGGCTCCATGGAAACCTGCCGCCAGATCCAGAGCGCGGCCGATGCCCGGGGCTACCCGCTCACCGTAGTTGGGGTGCCCAAGACGGTGGATAACGACATCGTGGGTTCCGACTGTTGCCCCGGTTATGGCTCGGCGGCCAAGTATCTGGCCACCTCGGTGCGCGAAGTGGGGCTGGATCTCCTGGCCATGAGCAGCGGCGATAGCGGTGAAGATGCTGGCAGCGGGGCCGGCGGGCGCGCCTTCGTGCTGGAGGTGATGGGGCGCAATGCGGGCTGGCTTGCTGCAGCCTGCGCCCTCGCCGCCGAGCACCCGGAAGATGCCCCTCAACTCATCCTGCTCCCCGAGCAGCCCTTTGAGCCGGAAGCATTTCTGGCCCGGGTGCAGGCTGTGCTGGCCCGGGGCCTGCCCTGTACCGTGGTGGTGGCCGAAGGGGTACGCGGCGCCGATGGGCAGATTCTCGCCCTCCAGAACCAGGATCCCCGAGGTTATGTGCAGCTGGGCGGTGCGGGTGAGGTGGTGGCTGATCTCATTCACCGCCGCCTGGGCTGCAAGGTGCATTACGCGGTGGCAGATTACCTCCAGCGGGCGGCCCGCCATCTGGCTTCCCGCACCGATGCGCTCCAGGCCTATGCGGTGGGTAAGGCCGCCGTGCGCCGAGCCCTGGCCCGGGTGCCGGGGGCGGTGGTGATCCAGCGGGTAAGCGACGCGCCCTATCGTTGGGCCACTGCAGAGCTGCCCTTCGAGGCGGTGGCGAATCTGGAGCGGCGTCTGCCGCTGGCGTTCATCGCCCCGGATGGGTATGGGGTCAGCGAGGCTTTCCGCCGCTGGTGCCGCCCCCTGCTGGCGGGGGAGGATCGCCCGAGTTTTCGGGAGGGTTTGCCGGTTTATTTCCGGCTGGATCTGCCCGTGCTGGTGCCACGCCTGGCGCCCTGGACAGGTTGATTGATGTAGCCGTGCGCGCCTCAAACGCACACAGCCCGATCTGGCAAGGATCGGGCTGTGTGCGTTTGAGGGCTTGAGGCGGGCTTGGGCAGCGTGCTGCTTTAAGCCGGCACGGCTGGGTTCAGGCTGTAGGTGGCGGTGATGCTGGCCTGGGCCAGAATGTGGCCGGCCATGGCGTCCCGCGCCTGTTGGCCGGTGAAGGCGCCTTCCAGGGGCAGGTGCGCCACATCCAGGGCGAACACGGTGAACACGTAGCGGTGGCGGATGCTGTCATTCCACGGAGGGCAGGGGCCGTCGTAGCCGAAGTAGTTGCCCTTCATCTGCCCATCACCCGCAAACCAGCCGGTGTAATCGTTGATCCCATGGCGGCTGCCATCGGCCAGCTCCGGGCCGGGCTTGCCGTTCGGGGTGACGGCGGCGGAGTGGCTGCCTTCGGCGATTTCGGTGACGGAGGCGGGAATGTTCACCAGCACCCAATGGAAGAAATCCACCCGGGGCAGGTCGGCGGGCACCTGGCGGCCTTCCTGGTTCACGTCGTCCCCCCGGCTGGGAACGTCCGGATCGTGGCAGATCACCGCAAAGGCGCGGGTGCCGGCGGGGGCGTCACTCCAGATCAGATGCGGGTTCCGGTTGCTGCTGAGGGCCACGTGGCCCACTTCAGCGGGGACGCAGAAGGCGAGTCGGCCATCAATGGGCTGGCCGTCCACAAGGCTGGTGCTGTGCAGTTGCATGGGTGCTCCTCCTCAGATGGGGGTGAATGCATCAGTGGATGCTGGTGCGGCGGAAATCCTTGACCCGAAAGCCCAGGGCGAACAGGGTCGCAAAATAAACCACGATGCCGCCAGACACAATCAGGCTCAGATGCAGGCTGCGTACGCTGCCGCTGCTGCTGAACCAGTGCTCATGGCTGCCCATGGTGAGTTCCAGGAAGATGCCCATGGCCGCCAGGGCCAGGGCCACTTTGCCAATGAACAGGCCCCAGCCCGGTTGGGGGTGGTACACGCCCCGCTGGCGCAGGCCCCGGTAGAGCATCCCTGCGTTGATGCAGGAGGCCAGACCGATGGACAGGGCTAGCCCTGCGTGTTGCAGGGGGCCGATGAAGGCCAGGTTCATGAGCTGGGTCAGCACCAGGGAGATGATGCCGATCTTGACCGGCGTGCGCACGTCCTGGCGGGCGTAGAAGGCCGGGGCCAGCACCTTGACCAGAATCAGCCCGGTGAGGCCCAGGCTGTAGGCGGTGAGAGCATCCCGGGTTTGATATACATCGGGAACGGTGAAGGCGCCGTGCAGAAACAGGGTGGTTACCAGCGGGATGCCGATGAGGGCCAGCGCAAACGACGAAGGCAGGGTCAGCATCAGGGTGAGGCGCAGCCCCCAGTCGAGCAGGGACGAAAACTCTTCGGGCTTGTCGCTGGCGTGGATCTTGGACAGGCTGGGGAGCAGGATGGTCCCCAGCGTCGCCCCGAGCAGGCCGGACGGAAACTCCATCAGCCGGTCGGCGTAATACAGCCAGGACACGCTGCCGCGGGGCAGGAAAGAGGCAAATGCAGTGTTGATGAGCAGGGAAATCTGGCTCACCGACACCCCCAGAATGGCTGGAGCCATCAGCTTGAGGATGCGGCGTACGCCAGGGTCGCTGAAATCCAGCGCAAAGCGGGGCAGCATGCCGATCTTCATCAGGGGGCGGATCTGGAGGATCAGCTGGGCGAGGCCGCCGATGAAGGCGCCCCAGCCCAGGGCCAGGATGGGCTTGTCAAAATAGGGCGCCGCCAGCAGGGCCATGCCGATGAAAGACAGGTTGAGCAGCACCGGCGTGAAGGCCGGAATCGCAAACCGGCTCCAGGTGTTCAGCACCCCCCCGGAGAGGGCCACCAGCGACATGAAGAAGATGTAGGGGAAGGTGATTCGGGTAAGTTCGGCGGTGAGGGCGAACTTGTCGGGATCATCCGTGTAGCCCGGGGCGGTTGCCTGGATCACGGCGGGCGAAAAAATGGCACCCAGCACCGAGATCACCAGCACCACCAGCCCCAAGGCGCTGGCTACATGGCTCACCAGAATTCGGGTGGCGTCTTCGCCCCGTTTGTTTTTGTATTCGGCCAGAATGG
>JAJTBM010000101.1 GCA_021286885.1 Rhodocyclales bacterium | reverse complement strand
GCCGATTCACAATGCTGGAGGCCATCGCACCATCCAGGGCCAGACTCACATCCCGGGCCTGAATTTTGAGACGCACCCAACTCCCCACTGGCAGGTCGCAGCCGCCCACCCGAATCTCTCCCCCAGGAAAATCCAGGCGAGCCAGTTGGTAGCGCTCATCCAGCGCACCCACCCGAGCATCCACCAGCACTGCGGCCTCTTCGTCCTGGGCTAGTGGAAGATCCAGCCGGGACAGCAACTCCGGGGTCGCCCCCTGGGCCACCACCCGCCCCTGATCCAGCAAGACCAGATGATCAGCCAGGCGCGTCACCTCGTCTGCCGAATGGCTGACATACAGCACCGGAATCGCCAGTTCATCATGGAGCTTTTGCAGGTAAGGCAGGATTTCATGTTTGCGACGCTGATCCAGCGCAGCCAAGGGCTCATCCATCAACAACAGCTCCGGGCTGGTAAGCAGCGCTCGGGCAATCGCCACCCGCTGACGCTCGCCGCCCGACAGACGCGCCACGCTACGCTCCAAAAGGTGGCCGATGCCCAAGAGCTCAATCGCCACATCCCAATTCACCCGGCGTACATCTAAAGCGATCCGCTTCAGGCCGAACTCCAGATTGCCCCGCACCGAAAGATGGGGAAACAGGCTCGCCTCCTGGAACACATAGCCCAAGGGGCGTCGATGGACGGGCAAAAACTGCCCCGCCTCGTCGTTCTGCCAGACATCCCCATTCACCCGCACGATCCCATGGGCCCGCTGCAGGCCAGCAACGCAGCGCAGCAGGCTGGTTTTGCCCGAGCCGGAAGGGCCAAACAAGGCCGTCACCCCTCGCCCGGGCAGGTGCAGATCCACATCCAGCAGAAAATCAGCCAGCGGAAACCGCAGGCGCAGCTCAAGTCCGCTCATGGGCGCCCTCCCGCCGTACCGCCACCGCTGCCCCCCAGGGCGTACAGCCCCAGCAGCACGACAAAGGAAAACACCAGCAGCCCGGCCGCCAGCCCGTGGGCCTGGCCAAACTCGAGGGCTTCCACATGGTTATAGATCTGCATGGAAATGACCCGCGTCTTGTCGGGAATGTTGCCGCCTATCATCAACACCACCCCAAACTCCCCCACCGTGTGGGCAAAACCCAGGATGGCGGCGGTGATGAAACCGGGGCGGGCCAAAGGCAGGGCCACCTTGAAAAACGCAGCGAGTGGCGAGCAGCGCAGGGTTGCCGCCACCTCCAGGGGGCGATCTCCCAGTGCCATGAAGGCATTCTGGATGGGCTGGACCACAAAGGGCAGCGAGTAGATCACCGAGGCCACCACCAACCCGGCAAAGGTGAACGGCAAACGCCCCAGGCCCAGGGCCTCGGTGGCTCGCCCCACAGCTCCCTGGGGGCCCATCAACACCAGCAGGTAAAAACCCAGCACCGTGGGCGGCAGCACGATGGGCAGGGAGACGACCGCCCCCACCACGCCCTTGATACGCGAGCGGCTGCGGGCCAGCCACCAGGCGATGGGCGTGCCCACCACCAACAAAATAAGCGTGACCAGGGTGGCCAGCTTCAAGGTCAGCCAGACGGCTGACCAATCTTCAGCATTCAATTCCATACGGACCAGGGCGAGGCCCCTCCGGGCCATCGCCAGCAAAAAAGCGGGGAAATCCCCCGCCAAGGCTCAAAAACTATAGCCGTAAGATTTAATGATCGTCTTGGCCGCATCCGATTTCAGATACTGGGCCAGGGCCTCGGTGGCGGCGCTGCCTTTGCCTTTGGCAAGGATCACCGCATCCTGGCGGATGGGGCTGTAGAGCTGGGACGGCACCAGCCAGTAAGAACCGTCCATCAGCTTCCCGCCCTCTTTATGGATCTGGGAGAAGGCGATGAAGCCCAGCTCTGCATTGCCGCTCACCACATATTGCTGGGCCTGGGTGATGTTTTCGGCCATCACGATGCGGGACTGCAGCCCGTCGCTCAGCCCCAGGGCCTTGAGAGCCTCGGTGGCGGCCAGGCCATAGGGGGCCAGCTTGGGATTGGCCAGGGACAAATGCTCAAACTTGCCCGCCTTGAGCACCTCGCCCTTGTCGTCCACATAGCCCGGCTTGGGCGACCACAGAATCAGCTTGCCCACCGCATAGGTGAACTGGCTTGCCGCAAGCCCGTCGCCCTCCTTGACCAAACGGGCGGGCGTTTCATCATCTGCCGCCAGCAGCAGCTGGAAGGGGGCGCCGGCCTTGATCTGGGAATAGAACTTGCCGGTGGAGCCAAACACCAACTGGGCCTTGTGGCCGGTCGCCTTTTCAAAATCGGCGGCAATCTTCTGCATGGGGGCGGTGAAATTGGCGGCCACAGCCACCGAGACTTCATCGGCCTGGGCGACCAGACTCAGGCCGGCCAAAGCCAGCGCCAGGCCCAGCCTGGAAAGCAGGGGTTTCAGGGTGCAGCTGCGTTGCATGGCACACTCCTTCAAAAATAAAACGTTGAGAATTCAGTCAAACACCGCCAGCAGCACGCTGGTTGCCTGAAACACCGCGCAAGCGGGCAGGCCGGGCTTCAAGGCCAGATGGTCGATGCTGTCGTGGGTCACCACTGCGGTCACATTCCGCCCGCCGGGCAGGGTCAGGGTGACTTCGGAGCTCACCGGGCCAGTGTGGATATGGCTGACTTCGCCCCACAGGTGATTACGGGCCGAGGTGCGCAAGCTCGGGTCGGTCAGGATCAGCACAGAAGGCGCTTTCACAAAGGCATGCACCTCACGCCCCATGCGCAGCTCCAGGTTTTCGGCGCTGGCCCGGGTGATGACGGCCACGATCTCAGTGCTGTCATCCAGGCGCAGGCAGACCTCAAAACTGACCTCACCTTCCCGCAGGCCACTCACCGTGCCCACAAATTGATTGCGGGCGCTGCTGCGCATGGACATGCGGCGCAGCAGGGTCTGAAACTCGGCCAGACTCCCGCCTTCGGTATCTTCCAGGCGCCGGGACAGGCGATTGAGCGCGTCCTGGTACTCCAGTTCCACCGCCCGATACATGGCAATGACCTTGCGCCCGTAGTCGGTGAGGCAGGTTCCGCCCCCATGGCGCCCGCCCACCGAACGCTCCACCAGCGGCGCCTCGGCCAGGTTGTTCATCGCATCCACCGCGTCCCAGGCCGCCTTGTAGGACAAAGGCACCGCCTTAGCCGCCTGGGTGATGGAGCCATAACGCTCGATAGCCTCCAGCAGGCGGATTCGGGTATCCCCCAGAAAAGTCCCGAATTCGGTATCCACCGTGAGTTTACCGACAAGCTTGTGTTGAATCGGACGACGTGAATTCATGAGTATTTATATAAGCAGCTACATAGCGTGATCGGGCTCAGGGTAGCAATTTTCGATCCCGGCCGCAGACACCGGGTCACGGCGCACGCCTCCGAGGATCCCGCAAACTGCGCCCCGATGCATCTCGGTTTGTACTTAGTTTGTACTTATACTCCCGGGTCTTTACCCTCTTTGACTCACACACCCCATGCAGATCAGCGCCCGCAACGTTCTGGATGCCGTCATCACGCGCCTGCAGCCAGACAGCGTTACCACCGAAGTCGGGCTGCAGCTGCCCGGCGGCGCCCCGCTGGTGGCCAATCTGAGCCGGGACAGCGCCAGCGCCTTCAAGCCCGGCGAAACCGTCCGGCTGATCATCAAAGCCTCTTCCGTCATTCTGCTGAGCGGCCCTCCGGGTGCGGCCATTTCGGCCCGCAACCAACTGCCCGGCACGGTGGTGGCGCTGGAAGAAAGCCCGGTCAGCACCGAAGTGGGCATCCGCCTGAATGCCGAATGCACCCTGTTTGCCACCATCAGCCACGGGGGCGGGCAGGCCCTGGGGCTGCGCCTGGGGAGCCCGGTCACGCTTGCCATCAAAGCCTCGGATGTGATGCTGGCCCCGGTCGGCTAAAAGGCCCCCCACACGCCCTGCCACGGTACGCAGCCCGAGTCCGGGGCCGTTGCGACGCCCCAGGACGGTGCATTGAGCAGCGCTTGCGCGCATCCTTTGCCCCACGCCCTGCCCCCTCACAAGCGCTGCAGAAAAGCCAGCAGCGCCCTCCTGGGCCTGCGCAGGCCCCATGCCGGCCAACAGCCCCCCCATCATCAGCGCCAGCAACACCCTCGTGATGGATCTCATGCGGGCACCCCCAGCAGCGCGGCGGCCTGGGCCAAGCGGGCATTCACCCGGGCCGCCCAACCCTGCTCCCAGGCCTGGGCCTGCTGCTCATGGCGGGCAGACCGGCGTCGCTCGGCAAACACCTGCTGGAGCGCGGGGTCTTCTGCATCGCCCGCTTTAAACGGAGCGGCCCCGAGCAGGGGTGCTACCGACGCCCACACGGCCCCGTCCGCTTGGTGCAAGACCCGCCACAGCTGCTGGAGCCGCGCCGCCGAACGGCCCAGGGCCTGGGCGAAAGCGGCGCTCAGCAAAGGGGCGCGGGCCTGGCCCCGAAGGGTTTCAAACCGATAGCCTCCCTGCCCTGCCTGAGATTGGCCAGGGCAAAGCCCGGCATGCGCGTGTAGGTGGCGGCGTTGCCGCTGCCGTAGGCCACCTGGCGGCCATTTTCGGCATCCATCGAGACTTGATATTCCCAACGCTCGGAAGGCTGCCAGCCCAGCCAGGCAAACAGCCGGTTGCGGGGCGTGTCGGCCAGGGTGTTGCGGTTGAAGCGCTCAAGCTCCTGGCGCTCCAGACGCACATTGGCCGGCGACCCATCGGCTTCGGCGCTGCTACGCACCTCCACCACTCCCAACTCGAATACCCCCTCGGCAGCCCCCGCCGGCCCCAATAGCCCGACCAGGGTCAGACCGGCTGTCCAATGCTTGCCCCTCACCATCGTGCAACCCTCCGAATCAATATATAGATTGATACATAGCGATAGCTCAACCTGAGCAACCCGCATGCCACCCCAGCCGCCCACGACACTCCTTTACGCCGCCTGCTGAACACCGGAAAGCGTTGTAACATTAACTACACATCGATGTCCAAATCCTTACACTCTGGCGGTTTACAGCCATGGGCACACCCCCTGAAAGCATGCTTTATCGGGAAGTAGCCCACGCAGCCCCGGCAGGCACGCGAGGTGCTTATACGCAGTATCTTTGTATATATAGCCACTCCATGCAGCCCATGCCTTCACGCCCCCCGGCCCTGCCGCCCGTGCTCACCCTGCTGGCCTGTGCGGGGATCAGTGCTCCGCTGGGGGCCCAGGAAACCGCCACTCCACTGCCGCCCGTCGTGGTGCAGGCCCAAGAAAAGCGCCGCCCGCCAGCAGGCTTACGCGGTGGTGGGGCATATCCCGGTAGCCCTGGGCAAGATTCCCAGCGCCGGACTTCAGGTGCTGCTCAAGGGTGACCCGGCCATGCGCCGGGTGTTTGTGGTGGTAGAACCCGGCCCCCTGCACCCCGCATCACGCCATGCCCGCCGGCAGGCCCATCGGCTGGCGGATTTTCTGGTAAGCCCTGCGGGACAAAGCCTGCTTGTAGAGATCGACCAGGCCCGGGGCGGCCCCTGGCTTTTCCCGCTCCCGAAGCCCGAGGGCCCCTGAACGGTGCATGTCCCCTGGCCGAGGCCATGGAGCACACCATGGGTCACCCCCATACACCGCCTCGCAGCCTCGCCGCTTCCCCTGCGTGTGCGCCATGATTCCCGCCCACGCCTTGCCCCGGCCCGCTATGGCCGGGGTTCTTTTTCTACATCGCCCACGCTTGGCAGCCCATGGCACGCTATTTGCACTGATACATAGCGAGTACCCCGAGGGGTGCTCCCGGGGCCCAAAACCTGCGATCCCTGTCGCACACCCCACCAAGCCCTGTCAGCCTTGTCATAAGCACAACAGCGGGAACTGAGAGACACCCTCCGGCCCCCAATCCGAACGAGGTCCGCGATGAACAACACATCGTTATATACACATCAATATTTTGATATCAAGCCCGGCCACAGCCGCCGGCGCGAAGCCGAGATCCGCTGGCAAGACGGGCTCCCGGCCCACTGGCAGGATCAGGTGGTCGCCCCCCTGTATTTCGATCACTACCTGGACTATGTGATGGCTGCGGCCCGCATTCTGGGGCGGGACGAGAACGATGACGCCTGCTACTGCGCCCACAGCTTTGTGCTGGAATCCCCCGCCGACCCCCTCGCTCCGGGCCGCGAACTGAGCTACGCCGAAAACCTGCGGGCCTGGCGCCTGCGGGACGGGCGCTGGCTGATCCATCGGGTGATCGTGCCCGGCACCGCCCGGGAAGAGGCCCAGGGCTTCTACACCCTGAGCGAGCACATGCCGCGCTGAAGCGGCGCAGCCCCCGGCCCGGGGAACTCAAGTCAGCGCCTCGCACTCCGTTGTAAGGGACATGCGTTACCCAGGAGCCTGCGATGAACACGCCGCGCCGACTTGCCCAAGCCACCGCCCGCCAGGGGCTGTTTCTGTTTGGCTGGCTGAATTTTGCCCTGGGCACCCTGGGGCTGTTTCTGCCGGTGATGCCCACCACCGTGTTCTGGATCATGGCGGCCTGGGCCTGGGGGCGCAGCTGCCCCCGGCTCCAGCAGCGCATTTACCGCACGCCCCACATTGGCCCCCATGTGCAGGTCTGGATGGAAAAGGGGCGCATTACCCGGCGTGGGCGCAAGTTTGCGCTGGGGGGCATGGGGCTGGGGCTGGTGAGCGTCTCCCTCGCCCTGCATGATCGCCCGCTGATCTGGCTGCTGGCCGGATTACCGCTGCTGGCCGCCATGGTTTATGTGGCGACCCGGCCCGAATGGCACGGGCCCGAGGCGCAGGCACAAAAATTCCCCGATCTTCTGGAAAAAAGTCAACACGAGCCGTCTTAAAGCCGTACAATCCCAGCCACCGTGCGCCTACCAATCAGCGCACCGGCCTTTTCCGATTTGAAACTTGAACAAAGCTCCGGCTGCGCCATCCAGGCCCCCGGAATCAAGTTATTTGCGTTCGCCCCGATTGGTACTGCCCCACCTGGGCAGTGAGGCCGTCGCAGGAGCCACAACCCCATGACGCAAGACCAGACCGCTGCTCCGGCGCCGGTTGGGATCAGCTTTGCAGATCTGGCCCTTTCCGAACCCATTCAGAAAGCCATTGCAGAAGCCGGTTACACCAACCCGACGCCTATCCAGACCCAGGCCATTCCCCTCGTCCTCGAAGGGGGCGACCTGATGGCTGCCGCCCAGACGGGCACCGGCAAGACCGCCGGCTTCACGCTGCCGATTCTGCACATCCTGTCAGCAGAAGGCGGGCCGCCCCAGCCGGGCCGCCCCCGCTGCCTGATCCTGACCCCCACCCGCGAGCTGGCCGCTCAGGTGGAAGAGTCGGTGCAGACCTACGGCAAGCACCTGCCCCTGACCTCCATGGTCATGTTCGGCGGTGTTGCCATCAATCCCCAGATCAGCCGCCTCAAGAAGCGCATCGACATCCTGGTTGCCACCCCGGGCCGCCTGCTGGATCACCACACCCAGAAGACCGTCGACCTCTCTGGCGTCGAGATCCTGGTGCTGGATGAAGCCGACCGCATGCTCGACATGGGCTTCATCCGCGACATCAAGAAGATCCTCGCCCAACTGCCCCGGGGCCGCCAGAACCTGCTGTTCTCGGCCACTTTCTCCGACGAGATCAAAGAACTCGCCGACGGCCTGCTGCACAACCCGGGCTATGTGGAAGCCGCCCGGCGCAACACCGCCTCCGAGCTGGTCCAGCAAACCGTGCACATCTGCCCGCAAAAGCAGAAGCGCGAACTGCTGGTGCATCTGGTCAAAAAGCACCAGTGGTTCCAGGCCCTGGTGTTCACCCGCACCAAGCACGGCGCCAACAAGCTGGCCGAATACCTGGTGCGCCACGAGATTCCGGCCGCCGCGATCCACGGCAACAAGAGTCAGGCCGCCCGCACCCGGGCCCTGGCCGACTTCAAGGAAGCCAAGCTGCAAGTGCTGGTCGCCACCGACATCGCCGCCCGGGGTCTGGACATCGACCAGCTGCCCCAGGTGGTGAACTTCGACCTGCCCAACGTGCCCGAAGACTACGTGCACCGGATTGGCCGCACGGGTCGGGCCGGGGCCAACGGCGCCGCCGTCTCGCTGGTGGACAAAGACGAACTCCCGCTGCTCAAGGACATCGAGCGGCTCATGAAGCGGCTCATCGACAAGGTTGAAGTGCCCGACTTCGTGCCCGCCACCCCTGCCGCCGGCGATGCAGCCCCCACCGAAGAAGCCCGGGGCGTCCACGATGGCGGTCGCAAGCAGCGCCCCCCGCGCCAGCCCAAGCGGGAAGGCCAAGGCCCCCGCGAGCACCGGGACGCCAAGGAAGGCCGCGAAGGCCGTGAGAACCGCGAAGCCCGCGCCCCCCGCAAGGAAGGCGAAGCCCGCGAACAGCGCCAGCCCCAGGGCGAAGGCGGCCAGAAGCGTCAAGGTCAGGGCCAAGGCCAACAGGCCCGTAAGCCGCGCAGCCCCCAGGCCGGCCAGGGTGCCCGCACCGAGGGCGGCAGCGCCAACGGCCACAGCGGCCCCAAGGCCGCCCAGGGCAAGCGCCCGCCCCGCAGCCAGGACGGCCAGCCCTCCCAGGCGCGTACGGCCCGGCCCAAGGGTGCCGCTGGCGCTGAAGGCCCGGACCGCTTCAACCGTGCCCCGCGCCAAAAAGATGGCCCGGCGGATGACGATTTTGGCAACCGGGTGGACTACCAATCCAAGGCCCGCACCCCTTACCGGGATCCGGAAGCCGCCTGGAACCGTCGCTTTGGCGGCGCAGGCAATGGTGGAAATGGCGGCAACGG
>JAJTBM010000100.1 GCA_021286885.1 Rhodocyclales bacterium | reverse complement strand
CCATCAGCTCGCGGACTTCTTCGGCAACGAAGAAGAAGTAGTTCACCACGTGCTCGGGCTGGCCGGTGAAGCGCTTGCGCAGCTCCGGATCTTGCGTGGCGACACCCACCGGGCAGGTGTTGAGGTGGCACTTGCGCATCATGATGCAGCCTTCGACCACCAGCGGCGCGGTGGCGAAGCCGAACTCGTCGGCACCCAGCAGGGCACCGATGACCACGTCGCGGCCGGTCTTGATCTGACCATCCACCTGAACGCGGATACGGCTGCGCAGGCGGTTCAGCACCAGGGTCTGCTGGGTTTCAGCCAGGCCCAGTTCCCACGGGGAGCCGGCGTGCTTGATGGAGGACAGGGGCGAAGCACCGGTACCGCCGTCGTGACCAGCAACCACCACGTGGTCGGCCTTGGCCTTGGCCACGCCTGCAGCCACGGTACCCACGCCGACTTCGGACACCAGCTTGACGGAGATGTCAGCGCCGGGGTTGGCGTTCTTCAGATCGTGGATCAGCTGAGCCAGATCTTCGATGGAGTAGATGTCGTGGTGGGGCGGGGGCGAAATCAGGCCAACACCCGGGACGGAGTGACGCAGGAAGCCGATGTACTCGGACACCTTATGGCCGGGCAGCTGACCGCCTTCACCGGGCTTGGCGCCCTGGGCCATCTTGATCTGGATCTGGTCGGCGTTGACCAGGTATTCGGTGGTCACACCGAAACGGCCAGAAGCCACCTGCTTGATGGAGGAACGCAGGCTGTCGCCCACCTTCAGCTCCAGGTCGCGGGAGATGCGGCTGGCACCGATCAGCTCGGAGAGCTTGGTCGGCTTGGAGATGGGGATGAAACGCTTCGGATCTTCACCGCCTTCACCGGTGTTGGACTTGCCGCCAATGCGGTTCATCGCAACAGCCAGGGTGGTGTGGGCTTCGGTGGAGATGGAGCCCATGGACATGGCGCCCGTGGCAAAGCGCTTGACGATGTCCTTGGCGGATTCGACTTCAGCCAGGGGCACCGGGGTGCCGGCAGGCTTCAGCTCGAACAGGCCGCGCAGGGTCATGTGACGCTTGCTTTGGTCGTGGATGATACGAGCGTATTCCTTGTAGGTCTCGTACTTGCCGGAGCGGGTGGCGTGCTGGAGCTTGGCGATGGCGTCCGGGGTCCACATGTGCTCGTCGCCACGCACGCGGAAGGCGTAATCGCCACCGGCGTCGAGGGCGTTGGCCAGCACCGGGTCGGCGCTGAAGGCCTGCTTGTGCATGCGGATGGCTTCTTCCATCACTTCAAACACGCCGATACCTTCCACTTGGGTGGAGGTGCCGGTGAAGTACTTGTCCACCAGGGACTTCTTGAGGCCGACGGCTTCAAAGATCTGGGCGCCGGTGTAGGACATGAAGGTGGAGATGCCCATCTTGGACATGACCTTCATGAGGCCCTTGCCGACCGCCTTGATGAAGTGCTTGATGTACTTGTCGGCCAGCTCGGCGTCGCCCTTGGCCAGCTGGGCCAGGGTTTCGAGGGCGAGGTAGGGGTGAACCGCCTCGGCACCGTAACCGGCCAGCACGGCCACGTGGTGAATTTCACGCACGGAACCGGTTTCAACCACCAGACCGGTGCGGGTACGCAGACCCTTGCTCACCAGATGCTGGTGAATGGCAGACAGGGCCAGCAGGGCCGGAATGGCCACGTTGGTCGCATCCACCTTGCGGTCGGAGATGATCAGGATGTTGGAGCCGTTCAGCACTGCGTCTTCGGCTTCGGCGCACAGGGAGGCCAGACGGGCTTCCACGCCTTCCTTGCCCCAGGCCACCGGGTAGCAGACGTTCAGCTCGGCGGAGCGGAACTTCTCGTCGGTGTAGCGGGAGATCTCGCGCAGCTTCGCCATGTCGGCGAAGGTCAGGATCGGCTGGGGCAGTTCCAGACGGTACGGGGGGTTGATCTCGTTGATGCCCAGCAGGTTCGGACGGGGGCCGACGAAGGACACCAGAGACATCACCAGCTGTTCGCGGATCGGGTCGATCGGCGGGTTGGTCACCTGGGCAAACAGCTGACGGAAGTAGTTGTAGATCGGCTTGGTCTTGGCAGACAGCACGGCCAGCGGGCTGTCGTTACCCATGGAGCCGGTGCCTTCTTCGCCAGACTTGGCCATCGGTTCAAGGATGAACTTGATGTCTTCCTGGGTGTAGCCGAAGGCTTGCTGACGATCCAGCAGGGAAGCGGAGTATTCGGGGGCAGCCAGCTCGCCCGGCACTTCGCAGCTTTCCAGCTTGATGTTGATGCGACGGATCCACTCTTGGTAGGGCTTGGCGGTGGCCAGGGATTCCTTGAGTTCCAGATCGTCGATGATGCGGCCCTGTTCCATGTCGATCAGGAACATCTTGCCCGGTTGCAGACGCCACTTCTTGACGATCTTGGCATCGGGGATGGGCAGCACGCCGGATTCGGAGGCCATCACGACGAAATCGTCGTCGGTGACTAGGTAACGGGCGGGACGCAGGCCGTTACGGTCGAGGGTGGCGCCGATCTGGCGGCCGTCGGTGCAGGCGCCGGCGGCAGGGCCATCCCAGGGCTCCATCATGGCAGCGTGGTACTCGTAGAAGGCGCGACGCTTGGCGTCCATGTAGGTGTGGGATTCCCAGGCTTCGGGAATCATCATCATCATGGCGTGGGCCAGCGAATAGCCGCTCATCACGAGCAGTTCGAGGGCGTTGTCGAAGGAGGCAGAGTCGGACTGACCCGGGTAGATCAGCGGCCACAGCTTCTGCAGGTCTTCGCCCAGCAGCGGGGAGTGGGTACCCTTCTCGCGGGCACGCATCCAGTTGTAGTTGCCGCGCACCGTGTTGATTTCGCCGTTGTGGGCGATGTAACGGAACGGGTGGGCCAGATGCCAGGTCGGGAAGGTGTTGGTCGAGAAGCGTTGGTGCACCAGGGCCAGGGCGGACACGCAACGGGCATCCTTCAGGTCCAGGTAGTATTCGCCCACCTGGTCAGCCAGCAGCAGACCCTTGTAGTTGATGGTGCGGGCGGACATGGAAGGAGTGTAGAACTCCTTGCTGTGCTTCAGCTTCAGACGGCCGATGGCGTTGGCAGCACGGCGACGGATCACGTACAGCTTGCGCTCCAGGGCGTCGGTCACCATCACGTCGGGACCACGGCCAATGAAGATTTGGCGGATCACGGGCTCTTTGGCCTTGACGGTCGGGGACATGGGCATGGCCGGATCGGTCGGCACATCGCGCCAGCCGAGCACCACTTGGCCTTCGGAACGCACGGCGCGCTCGATTTCCTCTTCGCAGGCGAGACGGGAGGCGTGCTCCTTGGGCAGGAACACCATACCCACACCGTAGTCACCGGCCTGGGGCAGCGTCACGCCTTGCTTGGCCATCTCTGCACGGAACAGGGCATCCGGAATCTGGATCAGGATACCAGCGCCGTCACCCTGCAGCGGGTCAGCACCAACAGCACCCCGGTGATCCAGATTTTTCAGGATCTCAAGGCCTTGGCTGACAACTTCATGGGATTTGTTGCCCTTGATATGTGCAATGAAACCGACACCACAGGCGTCATGTTCGTTGGCGGGGTTATATAGGCCCTGCTCCTGGGGAAGATCCATCTCGTATTTCCTCGACACAACACACACCGGCCACCATCAACGGGCGCCGGACCTTCAAACAACGGAATACCGCCCCACCCGCCTCGCCAAGCTTTTTTAACGGCGTGACGAAACCTGCCAGCACGCGCACGAAGCCGGCCAGCAACACACCGGCCCCCCGTGAGGGACCGTTCAAACACAATGGGCGAAGGTCGAATATACAGCCGCAAGGCCCTCACGTACAAGGTTTTTTTGCAATGCGGCAGGGTATGGCGGGACCAGACATGAAAAAGGCCGGGGAAACCCGGCCAGCACTGCCTGTAAATGGGGAAAACCCGTAAGGAGTGCCCCAAAACGGGGCAAAACTCAGGAAATATCGCCCACCGCGAACAGGCGACGATGCTCTTTCATCGCGTAGCGGTCGGTCATTCCGGCGATGTAGTCGGCAATCGCCCGGGCCTTGTCCGCCTCGGCCATGCGTTGGTACTGGGGCGGCAGCAGGCGCGGGTCCTGCATGAAGGCACCGAACAGGTCTTCGATGATGCGGCGGGCCTTGCCCGTGGTGCGCAGCACCTGGTAATGCCGGTACAGCTTGTCCCGCAGGAAGGTCTTGAGCACCCGCAGCTCGGGCAGCAGCCCGCTGCTATAGCCCACCAGGCGGGGAGCCTGGCGCACCTGGGCGGGGGTTTCCACCCCAGCGGCCCGGATGTTGGCCCGGGTCTGCTCGATCAGATCCACCGCCATCAGGTTGATCATACGGCGTATGGTTTCGTGGATCAGACGCCGCCCACCCAGGCCCGGATAGTCGGCCTCGACCTGGCGCCGGTTGTCGGCAAAGATGGGCACCGCCTGGAGCTGATCCAGGGTGATCAAACCAGAGCGCAGCCCATCGTCCACGTCGTGGTTGTTGTAGGCAATCTCATCGGCCAGATTGGCCAGCTGGGCCTCCAGGGAGGGCTGTTCGCCCTTCAGGAAGCGTTCGCCCACATCGCCCAGCAGCCGGGCGTTCTTGGGGGAACAATGCTTGAGAATGCCTTCCCGGGTCTCGTACATCAGGTTGAGCCCGTCGAAGGCGGCGTAGCTTTCTTCGAGGCAATCCACGATGCGCAGGGACTGGAGGTTATGCTCAAACCCGCCGTGATCCTGCATGCAGGCGTTGAGTGCCTCCTGCCCCGCATGACCAAAAGGCGTGTGGCCCAGATCGTGGGCCAGGGCCACCGACTCGGCCAGATCCTCATTGAGCCCCAGCGCCCGCGCAATGGAGCGGGTGATCTGGGCCACTTCGATGCTGTGGGTCAGGCGGGTACGGAACAGGTCGCCCTCGTGGTTCACAAAGACCTGGGTCTTGTACTCCAGCCGCCGGAAGGCGGTGGAGTGGACGATCCGGTCCCGGTCCCGCTGATACTCGCCCCGGGCATTGGGTGCCGGCTCGGGCACGTGGCGCCCCCGAGAACTCGCTTCGGCGGAGGCGTAAGGGGCGAGCATCAGTTCATTCATGCGCAGCAGGCCTCGATGCTGGCGCGCATCTGGTCGCGGGTGGCCTCGGCACTCACCACGGCCCGGCCGATGCCCTTGAGCAGCACCAGGCGCACGGTGCCATCCGACACCTTCTTGTCGTGGGACATGAGCTCCAGATAGCGGTCGGCGCCCAGGGCCGGCCCCACCACGGGCAAGCCTGCCCGTTCGAGCACCGTGCGCACCCGGGCCACGTCTACATCATTCAGCCAGCCCAGTCGGCGGGACAGATCGGCTGCCATCACGGTGCCCGCCGCCACAGCTTCCCCGTGCAGCCATTCGCCATAGCCCAGGCCGGTTTCGATGGCATGGCCAAAGGTATGGCCCAGGTTGAGGGTGGCCCGCTCGCCCTGTTCGGTTTCATCGGCCACCACCACTTCGGCCTTGTTCTGGCAGGAGCGCTCCACCGCCTCGGCCAGGGCATCCTGATCCCGGGCCAGCAGGGCGTCGAGATTGGCCTCCAGCCAGTCGAGGAAGGGCAGGTCGCGGATCAGACCGTACTTGATGACTTCTGCCAGCCCCGCCTTCAGCTCCCGATCCGGCAGGGTGTTGAGGCTTTGGGTATCGGCCAGCACCAGCCGGGGCTGGTAGAAAGCGCCGATCATGTTCTTGCCCAGCGGATGATTGATCGCCGTCTTGCCGCCCACCGAAGAATCCACCTGGGACAGCAAGGTGGTCGGCACCTGGATGAAGGGCACACCACGCTGGTAGGTGGCGGCCGCAAAGCCGACCATATCGCCAATCACTCCGCCCCCCAGCGCGATCAGCGTGGTGGTGCGGTCACAGCGTTCGGAGAGCAGATGATCAAAAATCAGATTGAGGGTAGTCCAATCCTTGTGGGCCTCCCCATCGGGCAGCACCAGCTGGCTGACCCGCAGCCCCTGCGCTTCCAGCCCGGCCACAAAATTGGCCAGGTAAAGGGGGCCCACCACGTCATTGGTGATCACCGCCACCCGGCGAGTCTTGAGGTGGGGCAGGATCAACGCGGGCTGCGCCAGCAGGCCCCCGGCGATATGAATGGGGTAAGCGCGCTCGTCGAGCGCCACGTTCAGCGTGCGCATAGATCCTGCAATTCCTTTTCGATGATACGCACCATGGCGTGGGGCGTCCCACGCCCTCCGTCCATGATGAGATGGGCGGTTTCCCGGTAGAACGGGTCACGCACCACGTGCAACTGCTGAAGCCGCCCCTTGGGATCGGCCACCTGCAGCAGGGGGCGGTTACGGTCGTTCCGGGTACGCTCCCACAAAACCTGGGGCGGCACGTTCAGGTAGATCACGATGCCCCGCTCGGACAACAGGGCCCGGTTCACCGGGTTGATGACCGCACCACCACCGGTGGCCAACACCATATCGGATTCGCGGGTCAAATCATCCAGGGTCTGGGTTTCACGACGCCGGAAACCATCTTCGCCTTCGATCTCGAAGATGGTGGGGATCTTGACCCCGGTACGGGCCTCAATCTCGTGGTCACAGTCAACAAAGCGAAGGCCGAGACGCTTTGCGAGCTCTCGGCCAACGGTTGTTTTTCCCGAGCCCGGCATCCCCACGAGGATGATGCAGCGGGCCTGATCGGGTGTCAGATTCGGCATGCGGACAGTGCCGGGGATGGGACTAGGCCCATCCCACAGACAGTAGGTTAATAGGGATCAGAGCATACTGTAGCATTAGTCCCGAAGGGCGAGTACTGGAAGGCGGGCGACACACTAGTGTTGTTAATTGCGGAAGCAGGCGTGTTTAGCCAAAACACTTGCGAGGCAACCGCATTGGAACCTGACACAACAGCCGTGACCTTCAACTCCACAAGCACCCACCCAGCATAACTCGGAAGGTAATCAACGTAAAAGGTTGCATTCCCAGACGCGTCCGTTGTCGCCGAAGAGGTAGAGGCGTTGGGAATATGGACGGTTGCAGCACCATTGGGCTCAAGCACACCATCACCATCCACGTCACCGATCTCACCGGCCTCTACAACACCATTGTTATTAGCATCTTCAGCGGGGCAAACCAAGGCGCTTGCCACTGACCAGCCAGAAGTGGTGGCGGTATACTGCCCCTTTGCGAAGCGTACCCCCCGAATGGAAGCCACAACCTGCTGATTGGGGATGGGAGCCCCGGCACTATCCGAAATTACCGCAGTCCACGCCAAACGATATTTGACAGGATCACTCAGAAGGACAACCAAACCATCGGTTCCCAAGACAATATTAGTGGCCAGCCCCGCAACCGTCAGCGCACTGGTGGCGGAGATGGAAGAATTGCTCTTGAGCTCTGCACGCACAACAACTGAACTAAAACCACTGGTCGTAGCGTCCGCAGTAAATGTCGTGGTTGCCACCCCAGAAGCATTGGTCGTAGCCTCCGCAGGGCTCGGAGAGCCACCACCATTCGGAGCCGAGAACTGCACCGTCTGGTTATACACAGGATTGCCATTGGCATCGCGCACCAAAGCAGTCACAGAGGCTGAGCCATTCACCGCCAAGACCGACGAAGACGATTGCACTTGAATCTGGCTGGGTGTCGTAGCAATAAAATTCAGGGTGCGCTTGGCAGACCCCGTAACACCGTTGTTGTCGGTTGCAGTCGCAGTCACCTGGGCATCGCCCACCGTCGCCGACTTCACATAGGCTGTCGCCGTGCTGCTAGAGCTTGTGCTCGTCGGCGTCACATCCACGGAGGTTCCACCACCACCAGCGGCGCAGGCCACCGATGAGGCATAAATACTACCCCGGGTGGTGGCGAACTTGACATTGGCAGTGGTACCACTTGCCAAGTAAGCCGTCACTGGCTGACAAGTGCTCACGGCATAGCTAGCCGTTGCACTCGGAGAGGTGATGGTGAAATTCATCGCC
Source organism: Rhodocyclales bacterium (assembly GCA_021286885.1). Classification (GTDB taxonomy): domain Bacteria; phylum Pseudomonadota; class Gammaproteobacteria; order Burkholderiales; family Rhodocyclaceae; genus Zoogloea. The sequence goes on along the minus strand of JAJTBM010000100.1, from coordinate 933 downwards.
GACACGGCAAGACTCTGAGTCAGACTTACGCCCAAGGCACTCGCAGTGATGGTGTCATTTCCCGCCACTTGAGGCGTAAAGCTGAAAGTGGCCGTACCTGTGCTATTGGTCGTTGCGGTAGTGGGCACAGGATTCCCTGCTGCCGAACTGAGCGTAACAATTTGATTGGCAACGGCCTTGTTGGCGCCATCAAGCACGTTAACAGACATGGTCGTTGGCGTTCCCAGCACTGCCGAAGTATCACCACCAAAACCCAGCGTTGTTCCCTGAACTGCCACTTGTACGGTCTTGGTCAGAGAACCTGACGTCGCCGTAATCGTTATCGTCCGGTTGGTCTTGTTGTCATTTGAATTAAGCGTGACTACGGCCGTCCCTGCACTACCAGAAGTCGCACTGTCAGCAGACAAAGTGCCCGATGAAGCAGAGAAACGAATAGCCTGGCCTGAAACGATAGCATTTGTGCTGTTTTTCAGCGTTGCCGTCACAGTGATCGTTGAACTGCCATCCGTCTGAAGAGAGGCGGAACTCACCATCAGAGTCATCTGTGTTGCGCTAGAAGTGGAGTCTCCACCGCTAGAGCTGCAATTCGGGAAGGTCGTACAGGCAGAACTACCGCCGCCGCCACCGCCACCACAACCGGTCAGCACAAGCGCTGTTCCAGCCAGCAAGCCAGCAAGCGCTTTCCAGCCCGCCTTCATTTTTTGTTGTTGCATTTGCTATCCCACGTTAGCCAATCAAGCCTGTTATCGCAGACCGAGCTGGTCATTCACAATGCGAGGAGTGATGAACACCAGCAACTCGGTTTTGTTGTCTTTTTTGGTGGTGTTTTTGAACAAATTGCCAAGAACCGGCAGGTCTCCAAGGAAAGGCACCTTGGTCACCGTATTTGATGCATCTTGCGTATAAATACCACCTATGACAATGGTACCACCA
>JAJTBM010000099.1 GCA_021286885.1 Rhodocyclales bacterium | reverse complement strand
GGTGGTGGTGCTGTTTGCCGTGCTGGTGCAGCGGTGCTTTGCGATTGGACGACAGGCCATTGTGCTGGAGCGCACCTATCCGGCCCTGGTGGCCCAGGGGATAGGCATCTGGCTGGGCGTGCAATCCTTCATCAACATGGGGGTGAACATGGGCCTGCTGCCGACCAAGGGTTTGACCTTGCCGCTGATGAGCTTTGGAGGCTCCGGGATTCTGGCCAATTGCGTCACCCTGGCCATCCTGCTGCGGATAGACTGGGAGAACCGACAGGTGATGCGAGGCACGCAGCCATGACGCCCCATTCCAGTGCTTGCAACCTTGTCACCCCCGAGATGGGGGTGTTGCGCTTTAGTCTTCGCCTGAGTCTTGGCGCTCAATTGATTGTTGGTTTTTGTGCGGGAGTGCTTTGAATGCCCACCTTGATGGTGATGGCCGGTGGAACCGGCGGACACATCTACCCCGGCCTGGCGGTGGCGGATGCCCTGCACGCGCAGGGCTGGCAGGTGGTCTGGATGGGTAATCCGGACGGGATGGAGGCGCGTATCGTCCCGCCCCGGGGGTATGAAGTCGCCTGGGTGCGCTTTGCGGCGCTGCGTGGCAAAGGCTTGCTGCGCAAGTTGCTGTTGCCCTTCAATCTGCTGCGGGGCTTTGCCCAGGCCTGGGGCCAGATTCAGCGTGTGAAGCCCGATGTGGTGTTGGGCATGGGAGGGTATGTGACCTTTCCCGGTGGTGTGATGGCCCGTCTGAGTGGCCGGCCCGTGGTTGTGCACGAGCAAAACTCCGTGGCAGGTTTGGCTAACCGGGTGCTGGCGCGCTTGGCCACTCGGGTTGTGACGGGTTTTCCGGATGTGCTCGCGGGCGGCGTCTGGCTGGGCAATCCGGTGCGTGCCGACATCACCGCGCTACCCCATCCGGTGACCCGGTTTGCCGGGCGCTCCGGCCCCTTGCGGGTCTTGGTGGTGGGCGGCAGCCTGGGGGCGACCGCGCTCAATGAGTGTGTGCCCAAGGCCCTGGCCTTGCTGGCCCCGGAAGATCGTCCTCTGGTTACCCATCAGGCGGGTACCCGTCAGATCGAAGCCCTCAAGCAGGCCTATGCCCAGGCCGGCGTCACGGGGGAATTGCTGCCCTTCATCGAAGACATGGCCGCCCGCTATGCCGAAGCCGATCTGGTGATCTGCCGCTCGGGCGCACTCACCGTGGCCGAACTGGCAGCCGTGGGGGTCGCGAGTGTGCTGGTGCCTTTCCCCCATGCGGTGGATGACCATCAGACGGGGAACGCCCGTTTTCTGGCCGATGCCGGGGCCGCCTGCCTGCTGCCCCAAACCGAATTGAATCCCCAGCGCCTGGCGGCGCTGCTGCAAGAAATGAACCGCGTACGCCTGCTGGAGATGGCCAGCATGGCGCGTGGGCTGGCGCGTGCAGATGCCACCGCAGAGGTGGCCGAACTGTGTGCAAGTCTGGCCAAAGCTTAAGGAAAGTGCGTGAAACATAAAGTCAAAAGCATCCACTTCGTCGGCATCGGTGGTGCCGGCATGAGCGGTATTGCCGAAGTGCTGGTCAATCTGGGTTATGAAGTGAGTGGCTCGGATCTGGGCGACAACGCGGCCACCCGGCGCCTCAAGGAACTGGGCGCCCGCGTGTTTCAGGGCCACGAGGCCGCCCATGTGAGCGAAGCGGACGCGGTGGTAACCTCCACCGCCGTCAAGGGTGACAACCCGGAAGTCATCGCTGCCCGCAATCGGGGCATTCCGGTGGTGCCCCGCGCCCAGATGCTGGCCGAGCTGATGCGCCTCAAGCAGGGGATCGCGATTGCCGGCACCCACGGCAAGACCACGACCACCTCCCTGGTGGCGAGCATCCTGGCCGAAGGCGGGCTGGATCCCACCTTCGTGATCGGGGGCAAGCTGAACGCGGCTGGGGCCAATGCCCGTCTGGGGTCTGGCGATTTCCTGGTGGCGGAGGCGGATGAGTCTGACGCGTCCTTCCTGCTCCTGACGCCCGTGATCTCGGTGGTGACCAACATCGACGCCGACCACATGGAAACCTACGGGCACGACTTTGCCCGGCTCAAGCAGTCGTTTGTCGACTTCCTTCAGCATCTGCCCTTCTACGGGGTGGCGGTGCTGTGCGATGATGACAAGCACGTACGCTCCATCATGCCGCTGGTGTCCAAGCAGATCGTGCGCTACGGCTTTTCCGAGTCTGCTGACATCCACGCCCAGAACATCCACGCCGAGCATGGCCGGATGGTGTTCGACGTGGTGCGCCGGGACAACCCCGAGCCGCTCCAGATCGTGCTCAACCTGCCGGGGCGCCACAACGTGCTGAACGCACTGGCGGCCATTGCAGTGGCGACCGAAGTGGGGGTGTCCGATGCAGCCATCGTCAAGGCGCTGGCTGATTTCAAGGGCGTGGGCCGGCGTTTTCAGCGCTACGGCGAACGCGCCCTGCCCCAGGGCGGGCAGGTGACGGTGATCGACGACTACGGGCATCACCCGGTGGAAATGGCGGCCACCATCGCCGCCGCCCGGGGGGCTTTCCCGGATCGTCGGCTGGTGCTGGCCTTCCAGCCCCACCGCTACACCCGGACCCGGGATTGCTTTGAAGATTTCGTGAAGGTGCTGTCCACCGTCGATGCGCTGCTGCTGGGCGAAGTGTATGCCGCCGGTGAGCCGCCCATCGTGGCTGCCGATGGCCGTTCCCTGGCCCGGGCCCTGCGGGTGGCCGGGCGGATCGAGCCGGTGTTTGTGGAAAACATTGAAGACATGCCGGATGCCATTCTGGCAGCGGCCCAGGATGGGGATGTGATCATCACCATGGGGGCCGGCAGCATTGGTGCGGTACCGGGCAAACTGGTGAATGGTGGGGTGTGAGCGTGACTAAGCAATTTGGCAAAGTGGCCGTGCTGCTGGGCGGAAATTCGGCCGAGCGCGAGATTGCCCTGATGTCGGGTTCTGCGGTAGTGGCTGCGCGCCAGGGCGCAGGGGTGGATGCCCACGCCTTCGATCCGGCAGAGCGGGATCTGCACATTCTCAAGGAGGAAGGCTTCGACCGGGCCTTCATCGCCCTGCATGGCCGTGGCGGTGAAGATGGCACGGTTCAAGGGGCCCTTGAGCTGATGGGCATTCCCTACACCGGTAGCGGCGTGATGGCCTCGGCCATTGGCATGGACAAGTGGCGTACCAAGCTGGTCTGGATGTCCTCCGGCCTGCCCACTCCGCGCTTCGAAATCCTGCATCGGGATTCCGATTGGAATGCAGTGGTGGCCAAGCTGGGCCTGCCGATTTTCGTCAAGCCAGTGCACGAAGGCTCCAGCATGGGCGCCACCAAAGTTACCGAGGCCAGCCAACTGCAGGGCGCTTGGGAACTGGCCGCCCGCTTCGATTCCCTGGTGCTGGCCGAAGAGTTTGTGGAGGGGCAGGAACTCACCGCCCCCTTCCTGAATGACCAAGCCCTGCCGCTGGTGCGCATTGTGGCCCCGGACGGCAATTACGACTATCAGCATAAGTACTTTACCGACGACACCCAGTATTTCTGCCCCAGCGGCCTGCCGGCTGATCTGGAGCAGGAGATCCAGGCGGCCGTGGTGCGCTGTGCCAAGGTGCTGGGGTGCAGGGGCTGGGGGCGGGCTGATCTGATCCTGCGCGCCGATGGCAGCTTCACTCTGCTCGAAATCAACACCGCCCCGGGCATGACCAATCACTCCCTGGTGCCCATGTCAGCCCAGGTGGCAGGGTGGTCGTTTGAGGCTTTGTGCCTTGAAATTCTGGCCGGAGCCCGCCTTGGCTGATCGTCGCTCCACCTCCAATGTCCCGCCGCCCACAGGCAAGGGCCGGAGCAAGGCACGCCTTTTTAGTGAGGCGGCCCGGGGCAGTGGTCCGGGTTTGTGGCACAGGCCCCAGGTGTTGAACCTGATCGCAGACTTGCTGATGGTGCTGGGGGCCACCGGGCTTGGGTATGCCTGCGTGGCAGCCCTGTCTCGTTTGCCGGTTTTCCCCGTGCAGGCCGTGGAGGTGCTGACCCCGCTGACCCATGTCACAACGGATCAGCTGGATATTGTGACGCGTACATCCCTGAAGGGTAATTTCTTCACAGTCAATCTGGATGATGTGCGGAGCAACTTTGAAAAACTCCCTTGGGTGCGCCGTGCAGATGTGCGCCGCCGCTGGCCCGGGGTGATCGAAGTGCGCTTGGAAGAGCATGTGGCAACGGCCTACTGGCGTGTGGGCGATACGGGGGACATGCGTCTCGTCAATCGATACGGTGAGATTTTTACTGCATCCAGTAATGCACAAATGCCTGTTTTTGCTGGGCCAGAAGGGTCTGCGGGTGTTTTGTTGACGAAATTCAATGAGTTTGCCGGTAAGCTGGGAGACATGGGGGGACATCTGGTAGGTGTTTCCATGTCTGCCCGGGAAGCGTGGCAATTAAAGCTGGATGATGGGCTGACCATAGAGCTGGGGCATGAGCAGGCGAGTCCGACACTGAATGATCGTCTGGAGCGGTTTGTGTCCTTGTACCCTAAGGCCAGGACGCAGTTGAACATGAAAGTGGCGGTGGTGGATCTGCGCTACCCCAATGGTTTTGCGTTGCGACCAGTCGCTGACACAGCAGCCACAAAACAAGTCGGCAACAAAGGGAAGTGATGAGCAAAGAATATAAAGACCTGATTGTTGGCCTCGATATCGGCACTTCCAAGATTACCTGCGTGGTGGCTGATCTGCGTCCGGATGGGCGCCTTGAGGTGGTGGGTATTGCCTCCCAGGCCTCTGCCGGGCTCAAAAAGGGTGTTGTGGTCAACATCGAAGCCACGGTGGACTCCATTTCGCGGGTGATCCAGGAAGCCGAGCAAATGGCCGAGTGCAAGATTCGCGATGTCTACACCGGCATTGCGGGTAGCCATATTCGCAGCTTCAACTCCAACGGCATGGTGGCGATCAAGGAAAAAGAGGTGTCGCCCATGGACGTTACCCGGGTCATCGAGACCGCCCGGGCCATGCCTTTGCCGGCGGACCAACAGATCCTGCATATCCTTACCCAGGAATTCATCATCGATGGCCAGGATGGGGTGCGCGAACCCATCGGCATGAGCGGTGTGCGTCTGGAAGTGAAGGTGCACATTGTCACCGGGGCCGTATCCGCCGCCCAGAACATCGTCAAATGCGTACGTCGCTGCGGTCTTGAGGTGCTGGATCTGGTGCTGCAGCCCCTGGCCTCCAGCTACGCGACCTTGTCGGAAGATGAAAAGGAGCTGGGCGTCTGCCTGGTGGATATTGGTGGGGGTACGACCGACCTGGCGGTGTTTACCCAGGGTGCGATTCGTCATACGGCGGTTATTCCGATTGCGGGTGATCAGGTGACCAACGATATCGCAATGGCCCTGCGCACCCCGACGGCAGAAGCTGAAACCATCAAGATTCGGCATGGGGTCGCGATGCACACCCTGGCCGACCCGTCGGAAATGATCGAAGTACCAGGTGTGGGGGATCGTCCGCCCCGGCGTCTTTCCCGTCAGGCGCTGGCCGATGTGATCGAGCCGCGAGTGTCGGAATTGTATGAATTGGTACAGGCTGAATTGCGTAGAAGTGGTTACGAAGAGCTTCTGTCCTCGGGTATCGTGCTGACCGGCGGCGCGTCAGTGATGCCGGGGATGGTGGAGCTCGGTGAAGAAGTGTTTCACATGCCGGTGCGCGTAGGCTATCCAAAGTATGACGGGAATTTATCTCAGGTTGTCTGTGAGCCCGGATTTGCCAATGCCATGGGCTTGCTGATGGAAGGTTCGGTCCAGAAGCGGCGCGGCTTCCAGGCCCGCCAGACACGCAGCATGGGACAAGCCCTTTCCAGGCTGCGTTCCTGGTTTGAGCGCAATTTCTGAGGCAGAAATAGCCCATTTTAATGTTCGAATTCTTGTGATTAGTTCACTGCAAAGGTCGTATATTCGGTTTTAAGATTTCTGCGCAAAACCGGAATGGACCTGTAGCACGGCAGTGATAACCGTGCAGTACCTGTTGGAGGCGAGTTGTATGTTTGAAATTCATGAAAAGCCGTCGAGCGGTACCAACATCAAGGTGATTGGTGTTGGCGGTGCTGGCGGTAATGCGGTGGATCACATGATCCGGGAAGGGGTCCAGGGGGTGGAGTTCATCTGCGCCAACACGGATGCCCAGGCCCTGAGCCGTTGCCTGGCGCCTACCAAGGTGCAACTGGGCAAGACTGGTCTGGGGGCGGGCTCCAAGCCCGAAGCCGGCCGTGCCGCTGCCCAGGAGTCCCGCGACGCCATCGCGGCTGCCATGGAAGGCGCCCATATGTGCTTCATCACCGCCGGTATGGGCGGTGGTACGGGCACCGGCGCAGCCCCCATCGTGGCCGAGCTGGCCAAGGAAATGGGCGTCCTGACCGTGGCTGTGGTGACCAAGCCCTTCGACTTCGAGAACCGTATCCGCGTGGCCGAAAGCGGCGTGGAAGAGCTCTCCAAGCAGGTGGATTCCCTGATCGTGGTGCTCAACGACAAGCTGCTCGAAGTCTTTGGCGATGATGCCGGCTTCGAAGACTGCTTCCGTTCTGCTGACAACGTGCTGACCAGCGCGGTGGGCGGCATCGCCGAAATCATCAATGTGCCCGGTTTGGTGAACGTCGACTTCCAGGACGTGCGCACCGCCATGGCCGAAATGGGCCGTGCCATGATGGGCTCCGCTGAGGCCTCTGGCCTGGATCGGGCCCGGATCGCCGCCGAGCAGGCTGCTGTTTCGCCCCTGCTGGAAGGCACTGAGCTGTCCGGCGCCCGTTGCGTGCTGATCAACATCACCGCGTCCCGCTCCCTCAAGATGTCTGAGGTGCGCGATGCGGTGCGTACCGTGCAGGCCTTTGCTGCCTCCGAAGCCTTCGTCAAGTACGGCACCGTGTTCGACGAGAGCATGGGCGACCGTATCCGCGTGACCGTGGTGGCCACCGGCCTGGGCTCCATGCGGGCTGCCGCCGTGCGCAAGCCGGAAGTCCAGGTGGTTCGCACCGGGACCGACAACGTGGGTGTCGAGGTGGATTACGGCAATCTGGAACTACCCGCCGTGATTCGTCGTACCCCCCGGACCACCGTTGAGGCCATGAGCGCCAACGGCATGTCCATCCTGGATATTCCCGCCTTCCTGCGCAAGCAGGCCGACTAAGCGGAAATTCCGGTTGCGGGCAAACGCCCGAAGCTGACAGGTCTTGCGCCAGGGACGTCGCCTCCGTCCCTGGCGTTTTGTTTTTATGTGCTTTTTGTGCACTATTTCCGAACTGCATATCACGGGGCGTTCGGATGCCCTGTGTTAAAATTCACGGGAACCCCCTCAGGATTGTCATCATGCTCAAGCAGCGCACCCTCAAGACTCTGGTGAAGGCCACAGGCGTCGGGCTCCACAGCGGAGCCAAGGTGACGCTGACTCTGCGTCCGGCAGCGCCCGATACCGGCATCGTGTTCCATCGGGTAGATCTTGATCCCGTGGTGGATTTGCCCGCCGATCCTTACGCGGTTTGCGATACTCGGATGTGTTCCGGCCTGCTCCAGGGCAAGGCCAAGGTGAATACCGTCGAGCATCTGATGTCTGCCTTGGCGGGGCTGGGCATTGATAACGCCCACATCGACGTGGATGCGGCTGAAATCCCCATTCTGGATGGCAGCGCCGGCCCCTTCGTGTTTCTCATCCAGTCTGCCGGCATCGAAGAGCAGAACGCCCCCAAACGGTTTTTGCGGGTGCTCAAGCCGGTAGAGTACAAAGAAGGCGACAAGTGGGTGCGCCTAGACCCCCACGAAGGCTTCAAGCTCAGCTTCTCCATCCTGTTCAACCACCCGGCCATTGATAAAACCGGCACTTCGGTCACAGTGGATTTTGCTGACCACTGCTACGTGCGCGAAGTGGCCCGGGCTCGCACCTTCGGCTTCATGCAGGATGTGGAGTTCATGCGCGCCAACGGTTTGGGGCTGGGGGGCAGCCTGGATAACGCCATCGTGATGGACGAATACCGGGTGCTCAACGCGGATGGCTTGCGCTACGCCGATGAGTTCGTGAAGCACAAGGTGCTGGATGCCATTGGCGACCTGTATCTGGTGGGACACCCGCTCTTGGCCGCCTATAGCGCCTACAAGTCGGGCCACGCCCTCAACAATCAGATTTTGCGGGTGCTGCTGGAAGACCAGAGCGCCTGGGAAATCGTGACCTTCGAAGAGGCGGCCAGTATTCCTGGCGATGTGGCCCGCTTGTTCGAGCCTGCCCCCATCTAAGCACCGAGTGCTGCTCCATTCCGAAGTCCTCTATCCCTTCACGCAGATCACCTGGCGCAGGGTATGGACGACTTCCACTAGACTGCGTTGGGCGGCCATGACCGCGTCGATGTCTTTGTAGGCCATCGGGATTTCGTCGATCACCTCGCTGTCCTTGCGGCATTCCACGTGGGCGGTGGCCTGTTCCTGATCGGCGATGCTGAAGCGGCGGCGTGCTTCGTTGCGGCTCATCACGCGGCCTGCACCGTGGCTGCAGGAGCAGAAACTTTCCTCATTTCCCAGCCCCCGCACGATGTAGCTGCGAGCCCCCATGGAGCCGGGGATGATACCCAGTTCACCTTTATGGGCTGAAACGGCTCCTTTGCGGGTGACCAATACCTGGGCGCCGAAGTGGGTTTCTTGCTGCACGTAGTTGTGGTGGCAATTGACGGCCTCCACTTGGGCGTGGAAAGGTTTGGCAATGATGCTGCGAGCGGCGGCCACCACGCGCGCCATCATCACCTGCCGGTTACGGCGGGCGTAATCCTGAGCCCAGCCGACGGCCTCCACGTAATCTTCAAAGTGCTGGCTACCTTCGGTGAAATACGCCAGATCCTTGTCCGGTAGCTGGGCCATGTGCTGACGCATGTCTTGTTGGGCGAGTTCGATGAATAGGGTTCCGATGGCGTTTCCCACTCCCCGGGAGCCGGAGTGCAGCATGAACCACACGTTGTCGCCTTCATCCAGACAGACCTCGATGAAATGGTTCCC
>JAJTBM010000098.1 GCA_021286885.1 Rhodocyclales bacterium | reverse complement strand
TCGGGCACCGAGGCCAGCGCCGACCGGCTGATCGGGGCGCTCCAGTCGGCCTTCGAGGATAAGGGCACGGCGGGCGTGGTGCTGCGCATCAACAGCCCCGGCGGCAGCCCGGTCCAGGCCGGAATGGTGAACGATGAGATCCACCGCCTGCGCAAGCTCCATCCCGAGCTGCCCGTGTATGCGGTGGTGGAAGATACCTGCGCGTCGGGCGCCTATTACATCGCGGTGGCCGCCGACCGGATCTACGTGGACAAGGCCAGCATGGTCGGCTCCATCGGGGTGCTGATGGACGGCTTTGGCTTCACCGGGCTGATGGGCAAGCTGGGGGTGGAGCGGCGCCTGCTCACTGCGGGTGAAAACAAGGGGATGCTGGATTCCTTCTCGCCCCAGTCCCCGCATCAGCTGGAGCACGTCAAGGAAATGCTGGGCCAGATCCACGCCCAGTTCATTGCGGTGGTGCGCCAGGGCCGGGGCGAGCGCCTGCAGGAAAAGGAACATCCCGAGCTGTTCTCCGGCCTCATCTGGACCGGGGAGCGCAGCCTGCAGCTTGGTTTGGCCGATGACTACGGGACGGTGGAATCAGTGGCCCGGGATGTGATCAAGGAAGAAGCCCTGAAAGACTTCACCCTCAAGGAAAACCTGGCCGAGCGGGTGGCCCAGCGCTTCGGTGCCAGCATGACCGAGAGCATGGGCCGGGGCGCCGCCCGGGTGCTGGAGCGGGTGGGGCTGCGCTGAGCTGAGCCCTCCACCCCGCCCGCTGGGAGACGGGTCAGCTGCCGGACAGCAGCAGGAACACGGCGGGCCGCTTGCCCAGCTCCGGGGCCGGGCTTTTCTTCCAGTCGGCAATCCGCTTGCTGACGATCCACTCGCTTTCCAGCGTCAGATCCCGGGCGATGCACAGCCGGGTATTGGGCTGGCAGGTATCCCGCAGGGCGGCGAACATCCGGTCGTTGCGGTAGGGCGTCTCGATGAACAGCTGGGTGCGGGCGTAGCGTGCCGACTCGTTTTCGAGTTCGCGGATGCGCTTGTTGCGGGGTTCTTCTTCCACCGGCAGATAGCCATGAAAGGCAAAGCTCTGGCCGTTGAGGCCGGAGGCCATCAGGGCCAGCAGCAGGGAGGAGGGGCCCACCATGGGCACCACGCGTATGCCTTTTTCGTGGGCCCGGCGCACCACCAGGGCGCCCGGGTCGGCCACCGCCGGACAGCCGGCCTCTGACATGAGCCCCGCATCCTGGCCCGCCAGCAAGGGGGCGATGAGCCCGTCCAGGTCTGCCTGGCTGGGTTTTTCGGGGAGTTCGCGGATGTCCAGTTCGCGCAAGGGGCGCGGGTGGCCGAAGCGTTTGAGCTCGGCCCGGGCCGTGCGGGCGTTTTCCACCACAAAATAATCCAGCTGACCGGCGCGGGCGGCCACCTCAGCCGGGGTGGTGAGGGTGAGCGGGGCTTCGGGCCCCAGGCTCACCGGCAGGAGGTACAGGGTTCCGGTGCTCATGATGGACATGGATCAGGGCAGGGCCACGCCTTCGTGGCGCAGCATTCGGGCCAGGGCGATCAGGGGCAGGCCCACCAGCGCGTTGGGGTCTTCGCCGGCCAGGGCGTCCAGCAGGGTGATCCCGAGGCCTTCGGACTTGGCGCTGCCGGCGCAATCCAGGGGGCGTTCCTTGTCTACATAGCGCACGATTTCTTCCTGGCTCAGGGTGCGAAAGCGCACCTCGGTGGGCACGCCTTCAAGCTGGTACTGGCCGGTGCGGGTATTGAGCAGGGCGAGGGCGGTGTGGAAGATCACGCTGCGGCCGCTCATGGCGCTCAGTTGGGCCACGGCCCGCTCCACGGTGCCGGGCTTGCCGAAGCGCATCTCGTCCATGTAGGCCACCTGGTCGCTGCCGATGATGAGGGCGTCCGGAAACTGGTCGGCCACGGCCCGGGCCTTTTCAATGGCCAGGCGCTCGGCGGTGGCCCGGGGGGATTCGTCGGGCAGGGGGCTCTCGTCGATGTCGGGACGGGCGGTTTCAAAGGGCAGGCCAAAGCGTTGGAGCAGTTCCCGGCGATATACCGAGGTGGAAGCGAGCACGATTTTCATGGGCAGGCGGGCGCTCCATGCAGAAGCGCAACAGAAGCGTGGGAGGATGCGGGCTCGGAAGGTCTTGAAAAGACTTGAGCCGGGTTTTGACACAACGAGCCGAAAATAATATCATGCGCCGCTTATGTCGCAAGAAGGCTTCACTATCGATCTGCGCGCTCTCGCAAGAGACGAGCGCAACTTTCAGGCTACCGTGCCTGTGGCTGCGCTCGCCCGTCTGGCGTCGACGCTCATGCAACCGGTAGGGAATCTGTCTTTTGAGTTTCAGGGTGAGCGTGACGACGAGGGTAAACTCTACGTCGATCTGCAAATCCAGGGTGATCTGGTGTTGCAGTGCCAGCGCTGTCTTGAGGCTTTGACATGGTCGTGCGATGTGCAGAACCGGCTGTTGCTGCTGGGCCCTGGCGAACAGGTTCCGGAAGACGAGCTGGAAAACGATGATGCGGATGCCATCGAGCTTGAAGCCAGGACAAACCTGCTCGAACTCATCGAGGATGAAGTGATCCTGGCCCTGCCCATCGTGCCCCGTCACGAAAATTGCGAGACGCCGGCAGGTGCCGGCGTTGATGAAGATATTTCGCCCTTCGCCGTCCTGCGTAACCTGCGCGGCAAGGTTTAGGTATTCCTCAAGGAGTGTTTCATGGCTGTTCAACAGAACAAAAAGTCCCCGTCCAAGCGCGGCATGCACCGTTCCCACGATTTCCTGGTGGCTCCCCCCCTGGCCGTCGAGCCGACCACCGGTGAAGTTCACCTGCGTCACCACGTTTCCCCGTCCGGCGTGTACCGCGGCAAAAAGGTTGCCAAGGCCAAGGGCGAGTAATTTCCCCAGCCTTCAAGCGGCGCGGCGCCTCGTAGGCGCACGCGCCGTTTTTGCAAATGAACCCTTCTGTTGACGCCGTATGACTGTCACCCTGGCAATAGACTGTATGGGGGGCGATCATGGCCCCTCGGTGACCGTGCCGGCTGCCCTGGACTTCCTGCGCGGAGACCGGGATGCCCGGATCATCCTTGTGGGGCGGCGCGAAGCCATAGACCCCTATCTGGGCAAGTCCGTCACCGAACTGGGTGACCGGCTGAGCATTCATCCCGCTTCCGAAGTGGTGGGGATGGATGAGGCCCCTGCGCTGGCCATGCGCAACAAAAAAGACTCGTCCATGCGTGTCGCGGTGGATCTGGTGAAATCCGGAGAAGCCCAGGCCGCAGTCTCTGCCGGCAACACCGGCGCCCTGATGGCCATTTCCCGCTTTGTCCTGAAAACCCTGCCCGGCATTGATCGCCCCGCGATCTGCAGCACCCTGCCGACCCTTAAAGGCCAGACCCATGTGCTGGACTTGGGTGCCAACGTGGATTGCTCCCCTGAGCATCTGCTCCAGTTTGGCATCATGGGGGCGATGCTGGTGGCGGCTGTCGAGCACAATGAGCGCCCCAGCGTGGGCCTGCTCAACATCGGCGAGGAAGACATCAAGGGCAACGAGACCGTCAAGCGGGCGGGCGAGCTGTTGCGCAACAGCGGCCTCAACTTCTACGGTAACGTGGAAGGCAATGACATTTACAAAGGCACGGTGGATGTGGTTGTCTGCGACGGCTTTGTGGGCAATGTGGCCCTCAAGACGTCCGAAGGTCTGGCCCAGATGCTGGCCACCTTCCTGCGGGAGCAGTTCTCCCGCAACTGGATGACCAAACTGGCCGCCGTGTTTGCCATGTCGGCCCTCAAGGGCTTCAAGCACAAGGTGGCGCGGCCCTGCTGGGCCTGCGTGGTGTGGTGGTGAAGAGCCACGGTGCTGCCGATGTCTTTGCCTTTGAACAAGCGGTCTGGCGGGCGGCTGAAGCAGCGCGCCACCGCCTGATCGAGCGCATCAGCGAACGTATGGAACGCGAAAGGTCTGCCGCATGATCTATGCACGTGTGGCCGGGACGGGGAGTTACCTGCCCGGAGCGCCGGTTTCCAACAACGATCTGGTCGCCCGGGGGATTGATACCTCGGACGAGTGGATCGCTGAACGTACCGGGATTCGTACCCGCCACCTGGCGCCGGAAGATGTGACTTCCAGCCAGCTGGCCTATGAGGCCAGCGTGCGTGCGATTGAAGCCGCAGGCTGCACCCCGGCCGATATCGACCTGATCATCGTCGCCACCTCCACCCCCGATTACGTGTTCCCCAGCACGGCCACGCTGCTCCAGGCCAAGCTCGGGATCACCAATGGCGCCCCGGCCTTTGATGTGCAGGCCGTGTGCACCGGTTTTGCCTACGCGCTCTCAACCGCCGAAAAGTTCATTCGTTCCGGTAGCCACACGCGGGCGCTGGTGGTGGGGGCGGAAGTGTTTTCCCGTATCCTCGACTGGAACGACCGGGGCACCTGCGTGCTGTTTGGTGATGGCGCCGGCGCCGTGGTGCTGGAAGCCTCCGACGCCCCCGGCATTCTGGCCACGGCCCTGCATGCGGACGGCAGCCACAACAAGATCCTGTGCGTGCCCGGGCAGGTGAATCGCGGTCAGGTGACCGGCGATCCCTTCCTGCGCATGGACGGTCAGGCGGTGTTCAAGTTTGCGGTCAAGGTGCTGGGCGAAGTGGCCCGGGAAGTCACCGAAATCGCCGGCCTCGCCCTCGAAGACGTGGACTGGCTGATTCCCCACCAAGCCAATGTGCGCATCCTGCAAGCCACGGCCAAGCGCCTGGGGCTGTCCATGGACAAGGTGATCTCCACCGTGGGCCAGCATGGCAACACCTCCGCAGCCTCCATTCCCCTGGCCCTGGATCTGGCTGTGCGGGATGGTCGCATCCAGCGGGGCCAGCGTCTGCTGCTTGAAGGGGTGGGCGGCGGCTTCACCTGGGGCGCGGCCCTGGTGCAGTTCTGAAGCGGTTCTGAGTTCTGATTGCAGTTCAATCAGCGGCATTGAAAGGTAGAAAGAATGAAGTTTGCGTTTGTGTTCCCGGGTCAGGGTTCCCAGTCGGTCGGCATGATGGCTGCCTATGGCGAATCCGCAGTGATCCGCGCCTGTTTTGCCGAGGCCTCCGAGGCCCTGGGCCAAGACCTGTGGCAGATGGTGGCCGAAGGCCCCGCTGAGCAGCTGGCCCTCACCGTGAATACCCAACCCCTGATGCTGACCGCAGGCGTGGCGGTGTATCGGGAATGGCTGGCCAAGGGGGGCGCCAAGCCCGCCCTGGTGGCTGGTCACAGCCTGGGCGAATACTCCGCCCTGGTGGCCGCCGAAGCCCTGGATTTCCAGGAAGCCGTGAAGCTGGTGCGTCTGCGCGCCCAGGCCATGCAAGAAGCCGTGCCGGCTGGCGAGGGCGCCATGGCGGCCCTGCTGGGGCTGGACGAAGCCGAAGCTGCCGCCGCCTGTGAAGAGGCGGCCCAGGGTCAGGTGGTGTCCGCCGCCAACCTGAACTCCCCCGGCCAGATCGTGATTGCCGGTGCGGCTGCTGCCGTGGAGCGTGCGATTGCCGCTGCCAAGGCCCGGGGCGCCAAGCGGGGCGTGCTGCTGCCGGTGAGCGCACCCTTCCACTGCGCCCTGATGAAGCCGGCCGCCGAGCGTCTGGCCGAGCGTCTGGCCACCCTGGAAATCAAGGTGCCGACCATCGCCGTGCTGAACAACGTCGACGTGGCGATCGAAACCGACCCGGCCCGGATCAAGGACGCGCTGGTACGCCAGGCCTACTCCCCCGTGCGCTGGATCGAATCCGTGCGCGCCATGGCGCAGCAGGGCTGCACCCATGTGTTCGAATGCGGCCCCGGCAAGGTGCTGGCCGGCATGACCAAGCGTATCGAAGGCAGTCTGCTGGGCGGAGCCCTGGCCGATGCCGCAGGTGTTGAATCCACTCTTGAACTGACGAGGGCTGCATGACCCAAGTACTGCAAGGCCAGGTTGCCCTGGTCACCGGTGCCTCCCGTGGCATTGGCCGCGCCATTGCCCTGGAACTGGGCCGCATGGGCGCCACCGTGGTGGGAACCGCCACCTCCGAAGCCGGCGCTGCCGACATCCAGGCCGGCCTCGAAGCCGCCGGTGTGGCTGGCCGGGGCCTGGTGCTCAATGTGACCGATGCTGCTTCCTGTGAAGCAGTGCTGGGCGAGATCGAAAAGACCTTTGGCGTGATCACCGTGCTGGTGAACAATGCCGGCATCACCCGGGACACCCTGGCGATGCGCATGAAGGATTCCGACTGGGACGACGTGATCGACACCAACCTCAAGGCGGTGTTCCGGATGTCCAAGCTGGTGATGCGTGGCATGATGAAGGCCCGCAACGGCCGCATCATCAACATCACTTCCGTGGTGGGCAGTTCCGGCAATCCGGGTCAGGCCAACTACGCAGCAGCCAAGGCCGGTGTCGCCGGCATGAGCCGGGCCCTGGCCCAGGAGCTGGGCAGCCGCAACATCACCGTGAACTGTGTGGCGCCCGGTTTCATTGATACCGACATGACCAAGGATCTTCCCGAAGCCCAGAAGTCTGCCCTCACCGGACAGATCGCCCTGGGCCGCCTGGGCAAGCCCGAGGAAATCGCAGCTGTGGTGGGCTTCCTGGCCTCCCCCGCTGCTGCCTACGTGACCGGGGCCACCCTGCACGTGAATGGCGGCATGTACATGGCGTAATCCTCGCCGCGCTGGCGGGGATACGTCTTTTTGGTAGAATGCGGGGGTTTTTGAACTCACCCGCCTAATTTGGGAAATAGGAGTTTTAGATGAGCAATATCGAAGAGCGCGTCAAGAAGATCGTTGCCGAACAACTGGGCGTCAAGCTGGAAGACGTGAAGACCGCCTCCTCCTTCGTGGACGACCTGGGCGCCGACTCCCTCGACACCGTCGAGCTGGTGATGGCCCTCGAAGAGGAATTCGGCTGTGAAATCCCCGACGAAGAAGCCGAGAAGATCACCTCTGTGCAACAGGCGATCGACTACGTTCTCGCCCACCAGGGCTAAGTTTTTCCGGAGCCTGCCTTGACCTTCCGCAGAGTCGTTGTAACCGGCCTGGGTGCCGTGTCGCCTGTCGGCAATACCGTTGCCGAAACCTGGGATTCCATCGTGGCTGGTCGTTCCGGTATCGGACCGATCACCCATTTTGACGCTTCCGCTTTTGCCTGCCGCATTGCCGGGGAGGTGAAGGGGTTTGATGTCAGCGCCTACGTGTCCCCCAAGGACGCACGCCGCATGGATAGCTTTATCCACTACGGTCTGGCCGCTGGCGTTCAGGCTTTCCGCGATTCTGGCCTGGAGGTCACCGAAGCCAACGCCGATCGGATCGGCGTGAACATCGGCTCCGGCATGGGCGGGCTGCCCATGATCGAGGACACCCACGACGATTACGTCAAGGGTGGCCCTCGCAAGATTTCTCCCTTCTTTGTGCCTGGGACGATCATCAACATGATCTCCGGCAACCTCTCCATCATGTTGGGTCTGAAGGGGCCCAACCTGGCAGTCGTCACCGCCTGCACCACCGGCCTGCATGCCATTGGCACCAGCTTCCGGATGATCCAGTGTGGCGACGCCGATGTGATGGTGTGCGGCGGTGCCGAAGCCACCGTCAGCCCCCTGGCGGTGGGCGGTTTCGCCTCTGCCAAGGCCCTCTCCACCCGTAACGATGACCCCGCCACCGCCAGCCGTCCCTGGGACAAGGACCGTGACGGCTTCGTGATGGGTGAAGGTTCCGGCGTGCTGGTGCTCGAAGAGTACGAACATGCCGTGCGCCGTGGCGCCCGGATCTACGCCGAAGTGACCGGTTTCGGGATGAGCGGCGACGCCTTCCACATGACCGCTCCGGATACCGACGGCCCCCGTCGCAGCATGCTGAATGCCCTGCGCAACGCCGGTGTGAACGTGGATGAAGTCCAGTACCTGAACGCCCACGGCACCTCCACCCCCCTGGGTGACAAGAACGAAACCGAAGCGATCAAGCTCGCTTTCGGTGCCGATGCGGCCAAGAAGCTGGTGGTGAACTCCACCAAGTCCATGACGGGCCACCTGCTGGGTGGTGCTGGCGGTCTGGAGTCCGTGCTGACCGTGCTGGCCGTGCATAACCAGATTTCTCCCCCGACCATCAACATCTTCGAGCAGGATCCCGAGTGCGATCTCGACTACTGCGCGAATGAAGCCCGTCCGATGAAGATCGACGTGGCGGTCAAAAACAACTTCGGCTTTGGCGGTACCAACGGTACCCTGGTCTTCCGCAAGGTCTGACCGGCGGCGCGGCTCCGCATGCAGGCGCCGCCCTCCATCCCCATTGCCTTCGAGCCGTCGCGGCTGCGGATCATCCTGGTGGTGATCCTGCATCTAGCGGCGGCTTTTTCGTGGCTGCTCGGTTTTGGCTGGGGGCCGGCCTTGGGAGGCGTGGGCGTGCTGCTGGGGCTGAGCCTCTGGCGTGAAGTGCGCAATCAGCGACAGGCCAGGGGCGTACTCCAGCTCCTGCCCGAAGGGCGCATTAGCTTATGTCTGGCGGGGATGCCGGAGGCTGCGGGGCATTTGCTGCCGAGCAGCACCGTGCATCATCGGGTGCTGTGGCTGCACTGGCAGGAGGATGCAGAGGCTGGCAAAAAACGGTGTGGGGCTCTGATGCTATGCCGGGATCAATGTGGTGCCGAGGCCTGGCGTTGCCTGCAGGTGTACTTGCGGCTGGAGGTGGTGGCCGCCCTGGCGCGCCCGGCCGTGCCAGACGCGGTAGGCTGAACAGGCAATTTCGGGTTTAGCGCGTGGGGCGCAGCACGGTATCCCGGGCGCGGGCCTGGGGCTCGGGGTAGTCCCGGGAGTAGTGCAAGCCCCGGCTTTCCTTGCGGTGCAGGGCGCAGCGCACGATCAGGTCGGCGGTTTCCACCAGGTTGCGCAGCTCGATCAGGTCGTTGCTGACCCGGAAGTTGCTGTAGAACTCGTCAATCTCACGCTTGAGCAGCTTGAGCCGATTGCGGGCCCGCTGAAGCCGCTTGGTGGTGCGCACGATGCCCACGTAGTCCCACATGAAGCGGCGCAGCTC
>JAJTBM010000097.1 GCA_021286885.1 Rhodocyclales bacterium | reverse complement strand
ATTGCCCCTGGGCCACGGCTTTCCGGATCAAGGCATGGGCGGCGGCGGGCTCATGGATAAAGGCCACCGGCAGCCGGCGTGCCACCTGGGGACGGGTGGCGAGGGCTTCGGCGCACACCGCCTCGGCCACCCGGGTGGCCAGGGGATAAGGCACCTGGGCCGGATCGGGGGCCGAGGGTACGGGGCAAGCATCTCCCCGCCCCGTCTGGAAAGCCTGGATCAGGCGGGTACGCAGGGCCGCCGGCAGGGTGGCCGAAAGCAACACCGCACTCCCCCCCTGACGGGCATGGGCCTCCAGCAAGGCCGCCAGCAACTGGCCGGTGTAGGTGTCGTAGGCATGGATTTCATCCAGAATCAGCACCTTGCCCACCAGCCCCAACAGCCGCAAGGACTGGTGCTTGGCGGGCAAGATGGCCAGCAGGGCCTGATCCAGGGTGCCCACCCCCACCTCGGCCAGCAGCGCTTTTTTATTGGTATCGGCAAGCCACGCGGCGCATACCCCGCTGGCGCTGGCCTCGTCCCGGGCGTAGTCCGCATCCCACTGGGTCGCAGACTGGGCGAATCCATCCACCAGATGGCGGGCGCCGTGGGCCAATACCAGATTGGGGCGGGCGCTCGCCTCAAACAGACGGCGGAACACGCCCCCCACTCGTTGATACATCTGATTGGAGGTGGCCATGCTGGGCAGGCCAAAATACACCCCCTGCCCTCGCCCGGCCCCCATCAGACGCTGGGCCAGGATCAGGGCGGCCTCGGTCTTGCCGGCGCCGGTCACGTCTTCAAGAATGAACAGCTGGGGGCCCGGCATCAGTTCTACCGTGGCGGCGTAGTGCTGGAGCGGGGTGGGCTGCCGGAGGTAGTCGAACAGATCCGCCGGGCCGGTAAACGGGCGCACCGCCGCAGGCAGCAGCCCGGCAGCCTCTACCGCCCGCCGGGCCTGGGGCTGGGCATGTTCGCGCCAATAGGCCTCCAGATCCATGGGCGTGCTGCGATAGGGGAAAAACGCCTGATGGGAGCCCAGCCAGTCGGCCAACACGGCCAGCCCGGCCAGATGCCATGAAGCCGCCTTGATCCGCCGGGCCAGGGCCCCATCGGGCTGGGGAATATCCGGCGGCAGCAGCCAGCCCGCCACCGCCTGCATGAACCCGGCCGCGGCATCCAGATCACTTCCATCCCAGTAACGGGAGGCGAGCTCATGCACGGCCCGACCATTGATCTTGCCATGGGGCGGAGCCCCGTGGTGGCCCGTCATGGCCAGCATCCAGCTATCCCAGGCCCCCCGATCCCGACTGGGCAAGGCGCAAGGAAGGGGTTTGCGCGCCATCAACGCCCGCCAAGCCATCCAGCCCAGGGTGTCGTGGCGCACATCGCCCCCATAGGGGTACTGGGCCCGAAAAGGCACCAGGGCTGAGCCTGGGTGAGGCACCAGATTCTGAAAACCCGGAGCAAACTTGCCCAGATCATGCAGCGCCAGAAAGAAAACGGCGAGCCGCTGCCAGGTCTGCACACCCGTGCCGCCCTCTTCACCTGCCTCTGCCCAGGCGCCGAGCCCCCAGCCCGGCAGCGTGAGCAGGACCTCACCCACCGCAGCCACGTCGAGGCAGTGATAGGGCAGCAGATGAAAGGCGGGCTCGGGCGCCGCCGAGGCGGCACACCCCTCGCCCCGGGGGCTGGCCTTGCCCCAGTAGCGGAAGTAATCGGCAGATGGGGGGGAGGTTTGCATGAGGCGCATAACAAAAATTCCATCAACATAGCCTCATGATTATCCCACTCAAATCCCCCGGGCTCAGGCCGGTGGTGTTCCCTGAACTGGAGCAGCCCCCTCCACCAGACCACCCCCCAAGGCTTTGTAAAGCGTCAGGGCGTTCTTGAAAACGGCCCTGCGCAGACTGAGCAGGCCTTGTTGGGCTGCGTATGCTTGGCGCTGGGCATCCAAAAGCTCAAGGCGGCTATCCTGCCCGACCCGATAACGCAGGTTGGATAACGCCCGCCGACGCTCCGCGCTCGCCACCACCCGCTCCTGGGCGAGCAGCTGGCGATCCAGGGTGGCACTCCCGGCTAGGCCATCGGCGACTTCACGGAAAGCCGTTTGAATCGCCTTTTCGTACTGGGCCACTGCAATCTCACGGCGGGCTTCAGCCAAATCCCGGTTACCTGCCAACCGGCCATGATCAAACAGAGGTAGGCTGAGTTGGGGCGCAAAGCTCCAGGCCTGTTGGCTACCCGCAAACAATCCGCCCAGGGCGGGGCTCGCGTAACCCAGGCTGGCGGTGAGTGAGAGCGTGGGGAAGAAAGCAGCCCTGGCCGCACCGAGGTCGGCATTGGCAGCCCGAAGGGCTTGCTCGGCCTGACGCAGGTCAGGACGCTGAAGCAGAACATCCGAGGGCAAACCCGGCGGAAGGCGCGTCAGAATAGGCTGCTCTGCCAAGGGCAGGCCTTCGGGCAAGGCTGCGGGTACATCTCCCCCCAAGAGTAACACCAGGGCGTGGCGTGCCAAGGCCAGATCCCTGAGTCGGCCTTCCAGATCTGCCTCGGCCGAGGCAACCTGCCCTTCAGCCTGCGCCACATCCAGCCCACTATTCTGTTTGGCATCCTTCAGGAGCCGGGCCAAGGCTAAAGACTGGCGCCAGTCTGCCAGGGTGGTTTCGGTCAGATGCAGTTGCTCGGTCGCGAGTCGCTCTTCCAGATAGGCATCGGCCACCGCCGCAATCAAGCTGATCTGTACGGCCTGGGCACCTTCTGCACTCGCCAGATAACGGGCCTGTGCCGCTTCAGACAACGCCCGCACCCGACCAAACAAATCGATCTCGAAAGCGCTCAGACTCACACCCGCAGAATGGGCCCCCGCCACCACGGCGCTACTACTCAAGCTTTCGGCCACCCGCTCCCGCCCCACCCCGGCTCGGGCATCAATACGGGGCCACTGGGCACTACGTTCGACCCCGTACTGGGCCCGAGCCGCCTCCACATTACTTAAGGCCACCCGCAAATCGCGATTGTGCTGGAGCGCCTGCTGTATGAGAGCGCGCAAACGTGGATCACCGAACATCTCTACCCAGCCGAGGGTATGGGCTGCCCTGGGCTGAACGGCTGGACGCTCCACTTCCAATGGGGGTGTTACGCGGTAATGCTCGGGTAAGCCCGCAGCCACTACGGGCATGGGTGGAACCATGCTGCACCCAGCTAGCAGCAATAAAAGACTTCCTGGAAGCAAGCGCATCACTTCACCTCTCCATCAACACGCACCCGACGCCGCCCCAAGCGCGGCAAACGCTCCTGTACGCCCAGCACGAACACAAAGAATACCGGGACAAAAAACACCGCCAATACGGTGGCACTCACCATGCCACCAAACACCCCCGTGCCAATGGCATGTTGGGTTTCTGCACTGGCGCCACTGGCCAGCATCAAGGGAACCACCCCCAGCGCAAACGCCAGTGATGTCATCAAAATGGGGCGCAAACGCAGGCGGGACGCCTGAACTGCCGCCTCGACCAAGCCCATGCCCTGCTCACGCAGTTGTTTGGCGAACTCGATGATGAGAATCGCATTCTTGGCCGACAGGCCCATCACGGTAATCATTCCGACCTTGAAGAACACATCGTTGGGTAAACCACGCATATTGACGGCCAATACAGCGCCCATCAGCCCCAGGGGCACCACCAACATGACCGATAAGGGAATGGCCCAGCTTTCATACAGGGCGGCCAGCACCAAGAACACCACCAGCATCGAAAGCAGCATAAGCATGGGCGCCTGGGCTGCAGACTGGCGCTCTTGCAGGGATTGGCCTGTCCATTCAACCGCAAAGCCCGGCGGCAGTTTGGCTGCTAGGCGCTCCATCTCCGCCATGGCTTCGCCACTCGAAACCCCCGGGGCCGCCATCCCGGAAATACGCACAGCCGGATATCCTTGGTAGCGCAACATCTGGAGCGGGGCTTCTGCCCAGACCGGATGTACCACTTCGCCGAGGGGCACCATGCCGCCTGCGGTATTACGCACGTACAGTTTCAGGATGTCTTCAACCTGCATACGGGCCTTGGCGTCGGCCTGGATGATGACCTGCTGCATGCGTCCTGCATTGGGAAAATCATTGACATAGAGCGAGCCCATCGCAATTGACAGCGTATCGCTGATGGATGCAAACGGTACGCCTAATGCTTCGGCTTTCTGACGATCAATATCCAACCTCACGCTACTTCCTGGGGGCAAACCTTCGGGGTAAACCATCGAGAACACGGAGCTCTCCGCTGCCAGGGCCAGCAAGCGCTGCTGGGCCTGCATCAAAGCATCAAATCCCTGACTGGCCCGGTCTTGCAAACGCATCGCAAACCCAGAAGACGTACCCAGCTCATCAATGGCGGGTGGCATCAAATTCATCACCATCCCCTCTGCAATTCCGGCCATGGCAGCCTGGGCCAGATTGACCTCTTCGCCTGAATTTGCACCATTGCGCGCCCCCCAGGGCTGCATGTTGGAAAACACAATGGCGGCATTGGGGCCCGAACCCGAGAAACTGAAGCCCAGAATCGCTTGCTCGGAAGCGATCCCCGGTCGGGTGGCCACATGCTGCTCAAAGGTTTTGACGATATCCCGAGTGCGTTCGGTGGTTGCATCGGAAGGCAGCTGGATGGACGTGATGAAATAGCCTTGATCCTCTTCCGGCAAAAAAGCCGAAGGCAGGCGATCCAGGCCCATCACCAAAGCCCCCACCAAAGCCACAAACACCAGCATGACTCGCCCACCCCGCCGCACCAGGCCGTACACACCCTGGGCATAGCGCGACTCCATGCGGGCAAACCCCCGGTTAAACCACCCAAAGAAGCCCCGTTCATTCGCATGCCCAGCATGGGGATGCAGCAAGGTAGCGCACAAGGCGGGGGTCAAGCTCAAGGCCAGGAAAGCCGAGAACAAAATCGCCACCGCCATAGAAAGGGTGAATTGGCGGTAAATTACGCCCACGGAACCACTCGCCAGCGCCATCGGAATAAACACAGCAATCAGCACCAGGGTGATCCCCACCACGGCCCCGCTGATTTCCTTCATGGCTTTGATCGTGGCCTCCCGAGGGCTGAGCCTTTCGGTGGCCATCAGGCGCTCCACGTTTTCCACCACAACAATGGCATCATCCACAATAATGCCAATGGCCAGCACCATGCCAAACATCGTAAGCACATTTACCGAGAAGCCCGATATCAGCATGACGGCAAAAGTACCGAGTAGCGCAATCGGCGCCACAATGGCCGGAATCATCGTGTAGCGGGCATTTTGCAAGAACAGATACATCACCAGAAACACCAACACCATGGCTTCCAGCAGGGTCTGGGCGACTTTCTCGATGGAGATCTGAACAAAGGGTGCGGTATCAAACGGTACGGCATAGCTGATGCCGGTTGGCATCGAGTGGGACAGCTCTGCCATGCGGGCATGAACGGCCTGGGCGGTACGCACTGCATTTGCCCCCGGCGCCAGTTGCACCGCCAGTGCAGAGGCCGGCTGACCATTTTCTCGGATGGTTTCGGCATAGGTCTGGGCGCCCAGTTCTACCCGGGCCACATCTCCCAGCACCACCTTGGAGCCATCGGCCCCCGCCTTGAGCACAATCGCGGCAAACTCCTGAGGCGTGCGCAACTGCCCCTGAACGGTGACAGGCACAGTCACCCGCTGTCCTTCGATCGTGGGCGCACCGCCGACCCGTCCGGGGGCAATCTGGGCATTTTGGCGCGTCACAGCCTCGCTCAGATCGCTCATGGAAAGCTTGTAGGCGAGCAGTTTGGCGGGATCAACCCAAATACGCATGGCACGTTCAGCACCAAACAGCTGCACTCGACCAACCCCTTCGATCCGCCGCAACTCCTCGACCACATTCCGGGCGAGGTAATCGCTCAGCGCCACTTCGTCGTAACGCCCATCGGTGGATTTGAGGCTGACGATCAGCAGGAACGATGAAGCCGCCGATTCAAGCTTGAGGCCGTTCTGGCGAACCACCGCAGGCAGGCGCGGCTCTACGGTCTTGATCCGGTTCTGCACGTCTACCTGGGCCATTTCGGGATTGGTGCCCGGCTTGAAAGTCACCCGAATTTCGGCCGTCCCCGAAGTATCGGTCGAGGATTCAAAATAAAGCAGATTGCGTACGCTCGACAGCTCCCGCTCAATCAAGCCCACCACAGAATCATTCATGGTTTGGGGCGTGGCACCCGGATAGGTCGCGTAGATGCTGACCGTCGGCGGGGCAACCGAGGGGTAACGGGCAATCGGCAGTTGAGGAATCGCAATGAGCCCCAGCAGGATGATGAACAAAGCCACCACCCAGGCAAAAATGGGGCGATCAATAAAAAAGCGTGGCATGGGCGTACTCCCTCAACGGCTGGCCACCGGGCTCACACCCGGAGTAGCCCATGCCAAGGTTTTGGCAGACACGCCTTCCCGCAATCTGTCTTGCCCCTCAACAACCAGGGTTTCCCCCTTAGCCAAACCGGCCTCCACTAGGTACTGACGATCCTTGATGGGCCCGAGCTGCACAGTTTTTTGGTGGGCCTTGCCTGCCTCATCCATCACCCATACCAATGCCTGACCATCACTACTACGCACCACCGCCTGCTGGGGCACCAGAATGCCCTCAATCGGCCCACCCCGAGGAATCCGGGCGCGCACAAACATACCCGGCAGGAGGCGCCGCTCGGGGTTGTCCACTCGAATTCTCAGCACCACATCTCCCGTGCCGGCCTCCACATTCACCCCCGAAAACAGCACACGCCCCTTGACGGGATAAGGCTGGCCCTGGGCATCCAGAATACTCACCCGGGCTTCAGCGGCAGCATTGCCTCCTGCCGAGGCGCGAATGGCCTCCAGCATGCTTGCCGGCTGACGCACATCGACATACACCTGATCGATTTGCTGAATGCGAGCCATCGGATTGGTATCGGCACTGCCCACCAGAGCCCCTTCCGTCACCAACTCTTCACCAATACGCCCACCGATGGGTGCACGCAGGGTGGCAAATTCCAGATCGAGCCGACGGCGGGCCAGACTTGCCCGGGCCTGCTCCACTTCGGCAGCGGCCTGATTGCGCTGAGACAAGGCATCGTCGTAGAGCTGGCGGCTGACCGCATCCGCATCCACCAAAGGCGCTAGGCGCAGGGTTTGCTGGCGGGTACGCTCCAACGCAGCTTCGGCCCGCCTCAAGTTGGCTTCGGCGTTATCGGCTTCTGCCTTGAAGGGCGCCGGGTTAATCTGGAACAATGCTTGCCCTTCTTTAACCTCCGTTCCTTGCTCGAACAGGCGGCGCAGCACAATACCCCCCACCTGGGGGCGAATCTCTGCCGTCCGCACTGCTGCCACCCGACCGGGCAGTTCATCATCCAACTGTATGGATTGGGTACTCGTCTTGGTGACGGAAACAAGGGGTAACTCAGCCGGGGGCTGCGCATCTTCATGGGATGAGCAGGCCACCAGCACCAAGCTGGCCGGTAGGGTCAGACACATCAGCAGGCGGTTCATTTTCATGGGCTAAGCTGGGGCCAGCCTGTCTGGCCAGCCCTGCATATATCGGAATCAGAATGAAGCCCGAGACTAGCGCCCCAGTGTTGGGGAAACGCGGGAGAAAGATGGAGATTTGATGGAGCACATGCACACCAACGCCCTGATTTTGATTGCCGAAGATGAACCGGAGATCGTCGACATCCTGAAAGCCTATTTACATCGGGAAGGATTGCGCACAGTCTGGGCTACCGATGGTCGCACGGCGCTGGAGCTGCATCTCAGCCTGCGCCCGGATCTGCTCTTACTGGATGTGCAGATGCCCCAGCTGGATGGATGGCAAGTCCTGGCAGAACTACGGCGCAGAGGGAATACACCCGTTATCATGGTCACCGCTCACGACCAGGATCTGGACAAACTCACGGCCCTGCGGATTGGCGCCGACGACTATGTGGTCAAGCCGTTCAACCCCGCCGAAGTGGCCGCACGCGTGCGAGCCGTTCTGCGCCGCACCCAGTGCCAGGATGAAAGCTCGACGCCCGTTCTGCGCATCGGCACCCTGGAGATTGATTTGGAAGCCTTTCGTGCCAGCGTGCGACAAGGCGAGCACCTGCATTCACTTCCGCTGACCCTCACCGAATTCCGGCTGCTCGCCCACCTGGCCCGTGCGCCCCGCCGGGTTTTCAGCCGTGGTGAGCTCATCCATGCATGTTTATCCACCGAGAGCGAGGTGCTGGAACGGACCATCGACAGTCATATCAGCAAGCTGCGCAAGAAGCTGGAAGATGCAGGCCTCCCCGGCATTCCCCTCAGCTTGCGAGGCGTGGGCTATCGGCTGGAGGACATCGCTTAATGCGCCGCCCAGGCTTGAACCGCCACCTGATGCTGTCCCTCTCGGGCATGGCACTGGGTGTCATGCTGTTGCTGCATGTGGGCTTTTACGTGTTCTACGCGCTGGTAACGCGTTACAACCCGGCCCTGGTTTCACCCAATCTGGACAGTTGGCCACCTACGCCATCGGAGTGGGTTTTAATTGCTGTACTGACGATACTTGGGCTGTACTTGGCGATTTATACGGCCACCCGCCTATCAAACCGTATTTTGCAACCCCTCAATGCAGTCGCAGAAGGCGTAAGACGCGTCGCCAGTGGTGACTTGGCCGCACGCGCTACACGCCCCATCGGCAGCGTGGGAGAAACCGCCACGCTGGTGGACGACTTCAATTCCATGGCAGAACGCCTGGAGCGTACCAACCGGGAACTCGTGATCTGGAATGCAGCCATTGCCCATGAATTGCGCACACCCGTCACTATCCTGCGGGGGCGTTTGCAGGGCTTGGCAGAAGGTGTCTTTGAGCCTGGCGAAGCACTATTTCGCCGCCTACTGAGCCAAGTCGAAGATTTGTCTCGGTTGATCGACGATTTACGCACCCTGAGCTTGGCAGACAGTGGTCATCTGGCTCTGCAGCAAAACACCATCGATCTATCGACCGAGATTTGCCATGTAGTTGAACTGCTAGACCCGGAGCTTCGCGTCGCAGGGCTGGATGTTCGGCTTGAATTGCATCCCAGCCCCTTGCTCTGCGATCCAGCCCGCAT
>JAJTBM010000096.1 GCA_021286885.1 Rhodocyclales bacterium | reverse complement strand
CGGGGAGCAGGGCAAGCAGGGGAAGGAGCGAGGAACGCATCGGGTGTCCTGGACGGGATCTCAATGGAAAAAACGGGCACCTGTCCGGCAGGTGCCCGTTTGCTGGGTGCTGAGCCTGAGCAAGCAGGCCGGGTGCATGCAGTTTAGATCAGCGATTCAAAGGTGCCGTCGATGAACGTGATCCGCTTGCTGCTGATGGTGCCCAGCTCGGTGTTGTCCGATGCCAGCACCTTGCCGCTGCGGTCGGTGGTGGAATAGTTGGCCTTCACTCCGTTTTCGTTGCTCAGGCTCCAGACGCCAGCCCCGTCGGTGAGGGTGACGCTGCCTGTGGTCTGCAGCCCGCTGTTGCCCTTGAAGCCCAGGTTGATGGTGGTGCTGTTGACGCCCGCGAAGTTGTTCGCGCTGAGGCTCAGGGCTACGCCGGTGACACCCGCAGACTTGTAAAGGGTGCCGTTAAAGCCCAGGGATGCCTTGGCGTAGTTGCTGCTGCTGGTGACGAGGGTGGGGTCGTAGTTGGTCCAGTCCTGGCCAGCGGTTAGGGTGCCTTCAAAGATCTTGTAGTTGCTGGCCACGTTGGTGAAGCTGCCGACGAAGCGGGCCGATTGGGGCGCCTGGTTTTCGCCGCTGCCCAGGATGCCACTCACCGACAGGGTGCCCACAAACTGATGGTGCGGGCTGGTGAGGGTCAGGGTCATGCTGGCGGTTTTTGCGGCCTCGTTGATGTTCAGGCTGTTGAGGTTCACATCCAGAACCGTGCTGCTGCCGCTCTTGGTGGTCAGCGTACCGTTGGCCGTCCACAGTTGGGTGCCGGCTGCAGCCGAGCCGCTGGCGGTGTAGTTGAGGTTGGTGTCGGTGTAGTCGGCGCCCTTGACCATCGGGAAGTACTTGCCGCTGAAGCTGGCACTGCTGCCATCGCTGGCAGCGGTCATGGTGCCCGTGAGGCCGGAGGGGTTGGAGATGGCGCCGGTTTGGGTGTTCTTCACCCAGGGAATGTTCCAGCTCACACCTGTTTGGGTCGGGGTCATGACCACCCGGAACAGGCGTTGGCCATTGTAAATGCCGAACTGGCAGGTGATCTGGTTGGCTGCGGAGAGTGCGCAGTAGCGCCCCGAGCCCTGGGTGCCCACCGAGGTTTCACCATGCAGGAAGATCGCATTGGCGGACTCGATCATCATCTGGATGGTTTCAGTCGTGCCCTGGGTGGCGACACCGTTCTGGAAGTCTGCATCCAGCAGGGCAGATTCAGCATCCAGGCTGCCGGTGCCTGCATCGTTGCTGAGGCTCAGAATGCTGGTGCGCAGATCAGAGAAGATGGCCTTGGCCTGGGTGAGGGCCGTGCCTGCCTTCAGCACTTTATCCACGTCGGCTTTCACATCGGCGACCTTCAGCACCAGGGTGGTGTTCTGGGCCAGATCTTCCAGTTCGGCCTTGGCGGCAGCATTGGCGTACTTGCCTGCTGTGGTGGTCAGGGCGCTTTGTAGGGCGGAGCTGCTCAGGCTGTCGAAGGTGCCATCCTTGATGTCGTTGGCCAAGTTGTTGGCCAGGGTCACCAGATCGGTGGATTGGCTCTTGGCCAGTTCGGAGAGGGCGGCCAGCTTGGCAGCCAGCTTGCTCGCGTCGCTGTTATCCAGTTTGTCGGTCGTGCTGGCAATCAGGGTGGGGGCGATAAACATGTCGCTCACACCAAACATGCGTTGAACGGTCGCGTTTTCTTCCTTGACCGAATCGGCGGTCTTGCCACTGGCAAGCTTGGTACCGTCCAGCACCCGGGCAGCAGCCAGATTGGTCAGGGCATTGATACTGAATTCACTGCGCACCGAGTCGAGCACGGCGGTCATGGTTTGTCCGGCGCCAAAGGGCTTGTCGGTGCCCGTAGCCTCGTCAAAGTAGGTGCAGTTGGCGGCGCCCTTAACCTGGGCAATCACCGGGCCGGTGTAGTTCTGGATGGTGACGCTGGCAGTGCCCTGGCTGGTGATGGTGGTAGTGCCGAGCAGGGTGCCATCGCTGCTACGCAGTTCCACCGGACAGCCCGTGGCAAAACGGCCCAGGGAGGGCGTGATGGTGACGTTGGTCGAGGTGGTAGGGGTGCTGGGTGTCGTGTTGGTATCAGTGCTGCCAGAAGATCCGCCACCGCCTCCACAGCCAACTACCAGGAAAGTACTTCCGAGAATCAGGGCGAGGGGTTTGATTTTGGCGTGCATGATGACCTCCGTGTCAGCACTGTTGGTGTAAGGATATGTATTACATGCTCTATTTTTATAACATATATTGACGTTTGTGATGATGAATCCAACAAATTACTGTGGATTTGTGCGATTTTTGATAGATGTAATCTGGATGTGAGAAAAGGCTAAAAAGCTAAAAGGCTAAAAAGCTAAGTTAGTTACTCCGGTTGGGATAACCCGCACTATCCAGCAGCCGGTTCCAGCTCGCAGCGGCATAGCCTTCATCCTTGTCCTTGCCGACCGTCAGGCTTGGAACCGTGGGTTCCTTGTGGAAGCGGGCTTTGAAGGCGGCCACGTCTTCGGCGCTTTCCAGGCGGGTTTCGGTGAAGGGGATCTTGCGTTGCTGGAGCAGCTTGCGGCCGTCTTCGCAGGGCTGGCCGCAGTCCTTGCTTGTATACAAAGTAACCGGAAAAGCCGCACTCGCCTTGCGGGTGGCGTACGGGAGCTGGGCGGTGCTCTGGTTGGGAGTGAGGTGGCGTTCCTCGAATTTTTGTACCGTGGGGGGCGGGGGCTGGTCGCTGTATTGCACGCGACCATCCTTGTCTACCCAGCGGTAGGCGCTCTGGGCGAAGGCCGGCAGCGCCAGGCCGGCCAGCAGCCCGAGGGCTGCCAGTCGACCGGCGTTCATCAGGCGGCCACCATCCCGCTGTGGCGCAGGAGCGCGTCCACCTGGGGTTCGCGGCCCCGGAAGGCCTTGAAGGATTCCAGCGCCGGGCGGCTGCCGCCCACGGCCAGGATTTCGTTCCAGAAGCGGGCGCCGGTTTCGGCGTCCAGCACGCTGCCTTTGGGTCGGCCTGCTTCCTCAAAGGCGGCAAACGCATCGGCAGACAGCACTTCGGCCCACTTGTAGCTGTAGTAGCCCGCCGCATAGCCGCCGGCAAAGATGTGGCTGAAGCTGTTGGGGAAACGGTGCCAGGCGGGCGGGATCAGCACGGCCACTTCGCGCCGCACTTCGGCCAGCAGATCCTGCACGTTCTGGGTGGCCGGATCGAAGTCCATGTGGATCAGCAGGTCGAACAGGGAAAACTCCAGCTGGCGCACGGTCTGCATCCCGCTTTGGTAGTTCTTGGCGGCGAGCATCTTGTCGAACAGGGCGCGGGGCAGGGGTTCGCCGCTATCCACATGGGCGGTCATCTCGCTCACCACGTCCCATTCCCAGCAGAAGTTTTCCATAAACTGGCTGGGCAGTTCGACCGCATCCCACTCCACCCCGTGGATGCCGGACACCGAGAGTTCATCCACCCGGGTGAGCAGGTGGTGCAGGCCGTGGCCGGCTTCGTGGAACAGGGTGGTCACGTCATCGTGGCTGAAGGTGGCCGGCTTGCCGCCCACCGGGCCGGAGAAGTTGCACACCAGATAGGCCACCGGGGTTTCGATGCCGCTCACGAGACGCCGCCGGGTGATGGCGGAATCCATCCAGGCACCGCCCTTCTTGGTGTCGCGGGCGTAGAGGTCCAGGTAGAACTGGCCCACCAGGGCGCCCTCCCGCTCGATGCGGAAGAAGCGCACGTCCGGGTGCCAGACCGGGCCGCTGTCGGGGAGGATGCGCACCCCGTAGAGTTTTTCCACCACGCCAAACAGGCCTTCGAGCACCTTGGGTTCGGGCAGGTATTGTTTGACTTCCTGCTCGGAGAAGGCATAGCGGGCGACCCGCAGCTTTTCGGAGGCGTAGCTTGCGTCCCAGGGTTCGAGCTGCTCGATGCCCAGTTCGGCCTTGGCAAAGGCGGCCAGCTCGGCCAGATCCTTTTCGGCAAAGGGCTTGGCCTTGGCGGCCAGCTCGCGCAGGAAGCCCAGCACCTGGGCCGGGGTGTCGGCCATCTTGGGCACCAGCGAGACTTCGGCGTAGTTGTTGTAGCCCAGCATCCGGGCTTCTTCGGCGCGCAGGGCGAGGATCTGGCTGATCAGCGGGCCGTTGTCCCACTCCGGCTTGCTGTAGCCGTTGTCGATCTCGGCGGCGCGGGTGGCGTAGGCCCGGTACAGGGTTTCACGCAGCTGGCGGCTGTCGGCGTACTGCAGCACCGGCAGGTAGGAGGGCATCTTGAGGGTGAACTTCCAGCCTTCCAGCCCGGCCCGTTGGGCGGCTTCCCGGGCCGCGGCGACCGCATCGGCGGGCAGGCCGGCCAGGTCGGCTTCGTCGGTGACCAGGTGGCTGAAGGCGTTGGTTGCATCCAGCAGGTTTTCGGAGAACTTGGCGGCCAGGCCGGCTTGTTCTTCCTGGATTTCCTGGAAGCGGGGCTTGTGTTCATCGGCCAGCTCGGCGCCGGAGAGGCGGAAGCCGCGCAGCTCGTTTTCGATGATGCGCTGGCGGGCCGGGTTCAGCTGGGCAAACTCGGGGCCTTCGTGCAGCGCTTTATATTTTTGGAAAAGCTTAAGGTTTTGCCCCAGCTCGGCGTAAAAACGGGTGACCTCCGGAAGCATCGCGTTGTAGGCCTCGCGCCATTCGGGGGTGTCCATCACGCTGTGCATGTGGGTGACAATGCCCCAGGCACGGCTCAGGTGTTCGCCGTCGTTCTCGATGGGCAGCACGAAACTGTCCCAGGTGGGCGGTGTCGGATCGTCTTGCAGGCGTTCCACCGTCTGGCGCAGGGTGTCCAGCCGCTGGCGGATGCCCGGCTCCACGT
The DNA here is from genome assembly GCA_021286885.1 of Rhodocyclales bacterium. Taxonomy (GTDB): domain Bacteria; phylum Pseudomonadota; class Gammaproteobacteria; order Burkholderiales; family Rhodocyclaceae; genus Zoogloea. Next base: position 4,261 of record JAJTBM010000096.1, on the reverse strand, counting down.
GGGCGGGGGTGATGGCGTCAAAGCGGGGCAGGCCCGACAGGTCAAGCAAAGGCGAAATGTTGTCAGTCATGGCTGTTATGCGGGCGTGTTGGGATCAATGGTTTCATTGTGCCGAAATCCGGGCGGAGTGTCGCCTGGAGTGAAGCGGGAGGTGTGTCCATGAGGGACGAAGCATTGGGCGTGGCAGAACAGGCGTTCCTGCAGGCCATCACCCGGGAACTGGATGAGGGGGATCTGCACTTTCCCACTGCGCTGGAGATCACCCTGGGGGTGATGCGTGCGCTGGAAGACCCCAGTTGCAATCTGGCCCGTATGGCGGCCATGGTGAGTGCGGAGCCTCTGCTGGCCGCCCGGGTGGTGGCCCTGGCCAATACGGCTGCCTATCACCCCGGCGGTGGGCCGGTGCTGGAGGTGCCCCGGGCCCTGGTGTGCATTGGTTTCGAGATGCTGCGAGCCCTGGCCCTGAGCGTGTCGGCCCAGCAGCTGGCGCGCCAAAACGAACTGGGCCCGTATCAGCCCCTGGTGCAGGCCCTGTGGGCCCATGGGGTGGATGTGGCTGCCACGGCCCGGGCGCTGGCGCACCAGTGCACCGGCCTGTCGTCGGATGCGGCCTTTCTGGCGGGCATCGTGCACGACATCGGCCAGTTCTTCCTGCTCGCCCGGGTGTGGGAATATCCCCGCCTGATCAGCAATGAGGGGCCCCTCAATGATTTGTTGCGGGTCTGGCAGGCCCCGGTGGGGCGAGCGGTGCTGACCGCCATCGGGATGCCCGAGGCGCTGGTGGAAACTGTGGATGATCCGGAGGTCTATGGGGGGAGCTGGCCGCCGGACAGCCTCACCGACCTGGTGTTCATCGCCCATCTGCTGGCCCCCACGGCCAATCCCTTCAGCTTGCAGCCCGAGCCCCACCGCCACGGCCTCGCCCGGGCGGCGACCCTGGGGCTGGATGAGGTATTGCTGGCCCGGATCATGAAAGAAACCGAGGAGGAGCGGCGCGGGCTGATGGAGTTGTTCGGGATCAGGGATAGCGCCTGAGCCGGGGCCTACAAACACAAAACCCGCCGGAGGGCGGGTTTTGCGGGTACTGCAGATGCTGGGGCAAGGCGCCGGATCGGGCGTCAGCCCTGGATCCTGGCGATTACAGGGTCTTGCCGGTCAGGCGCTCGTAGGCCTCGACATACTTGGCACCGGTGCGCTCGGCCACTTCGGCGGGCAGGGCGGGGCCGGGGGCGACTTTGCCCCAGTCGAGGGTTTCGAGGTAGTCGCGCACGTATTGCTTGTCGTAGCTCGGGGGGCTGATGCCTTCGGCGTAGCTGTCGGCGGGCCAGAACCGGGAAGAGTCCGGGGTCAGGGCTTCGTCGATCAGGTGCAGGGTGCCGGCGGCGTCGATGCCGAACTCGAACTTGGTGTCGGCGATGATGATGCCCCGGGTGGCGGCGTAGTCGGCGGCCTCGGAGTAAAGGCGGATCGCGGCGTCGCGGGCTTCGTTCACCAGCTGGGCGCCGGTCTTGCCGGTGCCTTGCAGGTCGGCGCCGAGCATGGCTTCGGTGCGGGCCTGGGCCTGTTCGAAGCTGATGTTCTCGTCGTGGTCACCCACGTCGGCCTTGCTGGCGGGGGTGAAGATGGGGCTGGGCAGCTTGGCGGCCTGCTTCAGGCCGGCGGGCAGGGCGATGCCGCAGATGGCGCCGGTGTCCTGGTAGTCCTTCCAGCCGGAACCGATCACATAGCCCCGCACCACGGCTTCGATGGGCAGGGGCTTGAGGCGCTTGACGACCAGGGCGCGGCCCCGGACTTGTTCGCGTTCGTCTTCGGCCACCACGCTTTCGGGGTCGATCCCGGTCAGCTGGTTGGGGATGATGTGGCCCAGGCGATCAAACCAGAAGCTGGCGAGGGCGGTCAGCACCTGGCCCTTGCGCGGAATCGGGTCCGGCAGGATCACGTCGAAGGCGGAGAGCCGGTCGGAGGTGACGATGAGGAGTTTTTCGTCGTCAACGGCGTAGATGTCGCGCACCTTGCCACGGCCCAGGAGGGTGAGGCTGCGGATGCTGGATTCGAAGAGCGGAGTGGTCACGGTCGAAGAGTCCGTCGGTTCAAAAGTCGATTATACCGGGGCTTAGGCCTTGCTGCTGCCTTCCAGTGCCGCCAGATGCTTGCGCATCCGGTGGGTACCGAAGGCGACCAGGGCGGCGATCACCGGAATGGCGGCGGCGGTGAGGCCTTCCGGGGTTAGGGGCTCGATGTAGTGCTTGACCCCCTTGGCCATGTACTGAACCAGCTGGGAGGCGTAATAGGTGATGGCCACCACCGAGAGGCCTTCCACGGTTTCCTGCAGATGGAGCTGGAGCTTGGCCCGGCGGTTCATCTGGGCGAGCAGCTCCTGGTTCTGGCGTTCGAGTTCCACTTCCACCCGGGTGCGCAGCAGCTGGCTGTTGCGCGCCACCCGGCCTGAGAGTTCTTCCTGGCGGCGGGCCATGGTTTCGCAGGTGTTCATGGCCGGGCGCATCCGCCGTTCCATGAATTCGCGGAAGGTCAGCAGGCCGGGGATGCGGGCCTCGCGCAGTTCGTCGATCCGCTGCAGCACCAGGCTGTGATAGGCCTTGGTGGCCGCAAAGCGGAAGCTGGAGCGGGACACCGAGTATTCGATCTCGCTTGCCAGGGCGGTCAGGTGGGACAGCACCGAGCGTTCGTCTTCCGAGCTCTTGGCGGTGCAGGTCATGTCCATCAGGCCGGCCAGTTGCTGTTCGGCGGTGGTCAGCATCCCGCCCATGCTCTTGGCCAGGGGAAAACCGAGCAGGGCCATCATCCGGTAGGTTTCGATCTCCATCAGGCGCTGCACCGTGCGCCCTGCCTGGCGCCGGGTGAGGCTGCTGTCGATGATCAGAAAGCGCGAGAAGCCGTTTTCCTGCAGGAAGTCGGTAAAGACCCAGGCGGAGCCATCGGCCACTTCCACACCCACTACCTGGTGGCCGGCGGCGAGGGCGCGCTGGATCTGGTCGGCGGGCTGGAGTTCGTCGGTGGAGCGCAGCTCCAGATGGGCGGCGGCGATCAGCTTGCCCGGAATGCGGGCCAGCCATTCATCGGGCACGTGCTCCAGCGCCGTGGCCTGGGCGGGGGTGTCGGCCAGCGGCGGAGCGGGGCTGAAGAAGGTGTAGCTGGAAAATTCGGTGTGCAGTTCCCACTTGAGGCTGAAATGCCCGAAGTCGATGACCTGGTGTGGCCCTTCGGCCTTGACCGGCTGGCCCAGCAGTTCGCCCAGGCTTTCCAGGTGAGTGGCCGCCAGGCCCGGCGCCTCGCCCTCATGGTGCATGGCCAGATAGCTGATCAGGCGCGGGCTTTCGAGGGGAATCGGAGGGCGAGCATGAAACTCGTCCTGGAGCGCCCGGCGTAGCGGGTGCTCGGCAATGGGGGCGTTCAGGGTCATGGTTCGGGCAAACAACGGGGAGGGGACTTCATCTTGCCGTCAGCCCCGTCGCCTCGCAAGCCGGGACAAACCCGCGTTTGTGCCAGGAATCACAAATTTTGCTGCGCCGCACAATGAAATGGGCTCAGTGCAGGAGCAAATACGCAATGCAGGGCAGGCAGATGAAGGCCAGGGCTGCGATGCCGCCTTGAAGTGTGCGCTGGCGTTGGCGCACTTGCTCCAGCTGCTGTACCAGTTCGGCGTTTTGCTGGGCCAGTTGGGCGAGCAGTTCGGCGCTGGTCTGCTGGGCCTGCTCCAGGGTTTCGAGTTTGTGCAGCAGCAGGAGGGCCGGATCTGCGCTGGCCGCGTCGGGGGGCGGTGCATCCTGGGCGGTTTCGGCTTCCCCCTTCATGTTCTTCCAGAGCTTGCGGGCGCCCTGGGCAACGCGGGGGGCGTGGTTGATGACCTCGGACCAGGGAATGGCACCAATCAGGGTGGACCAGGGGGCAGCCATGGGAACTCCTCGCAGCAGGTGGGCGCACGGGGCGCGTAAAAAAGCCGGCCAGCCCTTGCGGGGTGGCCGGCCCGATACGGCATCAGACCAATCAGCGAACGATCTGGTTCAGGGCGCCGCTCTTGTAGGCTGCGGCGATCTTGTCCAGGCCGATGGCCTTGATCTTGCTGGCGTTGCCGGCGGTGCCGAAGGCTTCGAAGCGGGCCTTGCAGACCAGCTTGGCGGCTTCGCGGGCGGGCTTCAGGAACTCGCGGGGGTCGAACTTGGAGGGGTTTTCCACAAAGAACTTGCGAATCGCGCCGGTCATGGCCAGACGGATGTCGGTGTCGATGTTGATCTTGCGCACG
>JAJTBM010000095.1 GCA_021286885.1 Rhodocyclales bacterium | reverse complement strand
CACGGGGGCGCGGCCTTTGCCGCCACGGGCACCCAAAGCTCCACCGGTACCAAGCTGCTCTCGGTGTCGGGGGACTGCGCTGCCCCGGGCATCTACGAATACCCCTTCGGGGTGCGCGTGGAGCGGGTGCTGGAAGACTGCGGTGCGAGCGACACCCAGGCGGTGCAAGTGGGCGGCGCCTCGGGCACCACGCTGGCCGCCTACGAGTTCGGGCGCCGGATCGCCTACGAAGACCTGCCCACGGCGGGCGCCTTCATGGTGTTTGACGCGAGCCGGGACATGTTTGAAGTGGCGCGCAACTTCGTCCATTTCTTTGCCCACGAGAGCTGCGGCTTCTGCACCCCGTGCCGGGTAGGCTGCGCGCTGCTGCGCCAGGGCATGGACAAGCTGGCCGCTGGCCACGGGGCCCCGGTGGATCTGGTGGAAATGGAATGGCTCAACCGGCTGCTGCGCCAGGCCAGCCATTGCGGGCTGGGGAGCAGCGCCCCCAATCCGGTGATGGATACCCTGCAAAAATTCCGCCCGGCGTATACCCAGCGCCTGCGCCACCCCCACTTTGAGCCGGCCTTCGACCTGGACGGCGCCCTGGCCGAAGCGCGCCAGCTCACCGGCCGCCAGGATGCCGCCGCCCACCTGCCCCCATCCCCCGAGGAGGCCCAGCCATGACCGCCCCCTTCGATCCACGCCCGCCCACCGAGCACCAGTTTCTGCTCGATGGTCGCCCGGTGCCTTTTACCGAAGGGCAAACCATCCTCCAGGCCGCCCGCGCCGCCGGGCTCTACATCCCCAGCCTGTGCTGGGACCCGCGCTTTGCACCCCACGGCAGCTGCAAGCTGTGCGTCGTGAAGGCAGCAGGGCGCCACGTTTCGGCCTGCGCCACCCAGGCCCGGGAAGGCTGGGAGGTGGAAAGCAGCACCCCCGAAATCAACGACATGCGGCGCGGCCTGCTCCAGATGCTGTTTGTGTCGGGCGAGCACTTTTGCCCCGGCTGTGAGAAAAGCGGCCACTGTAAGCTCCAGGCCCTGGGCTATGAGTTCGAGATGCTGGGGCCGCGCTTTCCCCACTTTCACCCCCAGCGCCCGGTGGATGCATCCCACCCGGAGCTGGTGCTGGATCTCACCCGCTGCGTGCTGTGCGAACTGTGCGTGCGCGCCTCCCGGGAGGTGGATCACACCGATGTGTTTGGTGTGGAAGGACGCGGCATCCACAAGCGGCTGGTGGTGAATGCACCCTCCGGCCAACTGGCCGACACGCCCATCGCCGCCACCGATCTGGCTGCCCGGATCTGCCCGGTGGGGGCCATCCTGCCCAAGGGGCGGGGCTTTGCGGTACCCATCGGCGAGCGCCCCTACGACCGGGCGACGATCCGCGCCCCCATCCCCGGCGAGGAGGACACCCCATGAGCCTGCGCCCCAAACCCCGCATCGCCACCGTATCGCTGGGCGGCTGCTTTGGCTGCCACATGTCGCTGCTCGACATGGACGAACAGCTTTTTGAACTGCTCGATCAGGTGGAACTGGATCGCAGCCCCCTCACCGACATCAAGACCCTGGCGCCTTGCGACATCGGGCTGATCGAGGGCGGGCTGTGCAATGCCGAAAACGTGCATCTGCTCCAGGAATTCCGCGTGCGCTGCCGCATTCTGGTGGCGGTGGGCGCCTGCGCCATCAACGGCGGCCTGCCCGCCCAGCGCAACACCCGGCGCCTGGGCGACTGCCTGCGGGAGGTTTATCAGTTTCGCCCGGGGCTGGTGCACGGCCAGATCCCCAACGACCCGGAGCTGCCCCTGTTGCTGGATCAGGTGCGCCCCCTGCACGAGGTGGTGCAGGTGGATTACAGCCTGCCCGGCTGCCCGCCCTCGGGGGAGGCCCTCCGGAAATTCATCTCCGACCTGCTGGCCGGCCATCCGCCGCGCCTGACGGACGGACTGCTGCATTACGACTGACTCACCCCGCCCCACCAGAGAAGGAGGCCCGCCATGAGCCTGGAACTGGAAACCGCCGCCCAACGCGATACCCTGCGCCGGGTGGCCATAGACCCGGTGAGCCGGGTAGAAGGGCACGGCAAGGTCACCCTGCTGCTGGATGAGGCGGGGCATGTGCGCGAGGCCCGGCTCCACATCGTGGAGTTCCGGGGCTTTGAAGCCTTCATCGAAGGGCGCCCCTATTGGGAAGTGCCGGTGATGGTGCAGCGCCTGTGCGGCATCTGCCCGGTGAGCCACCATCTGGCCGCCGCCAAGGCGCTGGACGGGATCGCGGGGGGCGCCCCGGTTCCGCCGGTGGCCGACAAGCTGCGCCGGCTGATGCATTACGGCCAGATCATGCAATCCCACGCGCTGCACTTCTACCATCTGGCATCTCCCGACCTGCTATTCGGCTTTGAGGCGCCGCCGGCCACCCGCAACATCGCCGGGCTGGCCGCGGCCTATCCCCACGTGGCCCGCCAGGGGGTGATGCTGCGCCGCTTCGGGCAGGAGATCATCCAGGCCACGTCGGGCAAGCGCATCCACGGCACCGGCGCCATTCCGGGCGGCATGAACCGCCACCTGAGCCCCCAGGATCAGGCCAGCCTGCGCGCCCAAGCCGACCAGGCGGTGAGCTGGAGCCAGGAGGCGGTGGCCCTGGCCGCCCATCTTTCATGCAGCCAGCCCCTGCTCTACCGGGAATTCGGCCAGGTGCGCAGCCCCTTGCTGAGCCTGGTGCGGGCCGATGGGGCCCTGGATTTCTACGACGGCACCCTGCGCCTGCGGGACGCGGACGGGCGCATCCTCCACGAGGGGCTGGATCCGGCCCGCTACCAGGACTATCTGGTCGAAGAGGTAAAGCCCTGGAGCTACATGAAGTTTCCCTACTTTGCCGCCCTGGGCCCCCAGCGAGGCTGGTACAAGGTGGGGCCCCTGGCCCGGGTGCAGAACTGCGATTTCATCCCCAGCCCCCTGGCTGAGCACGCCCGCCAGGCCTTTATCGCCCAGGGCGACGGCAGCATCCAGCACGGGGCCCTGGCCTACCACTGGGCACGGATGATCGAAATGCTCCACGCCGCCGAGGTGGTGCGCGACCTGCTGGACGACCCGGCCCTGCAGGAAGGGGCGATTCTGCACCAGGGTGGCCCGCACCAGCGGGAAGGCATCAGCGCCATCGAGGCTCCCCGAGGCACCCTGCTCCACCATTACCGGGTGGGGGAAGATGATCTGGTGAGCCACTGCAATCTGATCGTATCCACCACCCACAACAACCAGGCCATGAACGAAGCCATCCGCCAGGTGGCCCTGCGCTACTTGGACGGGCGCAGCCTCACCGAGGGGCTGCTGAATCATATTGAAGTGGCGATCCGGGCCTTCGACCCCTGCCTGTCCTGCGCCACCCACGCCCTCGGGCAAATGCCCTTGGTGGTGGAACTGCAGGATGCATCAGGCGCACTGCTGGAGCGCAAGCTGCGGACATGAACATCAGCGCTGCCCCGCCCTCACCGCCCTCACCGCCACGCCAGCCCGAACCGCAAGTCGACTGGGTGATCTTCGGCATCGGCAACCGCTCCCGGGGAGACGACGCCGCCGGCCCCCTGATACTGGACTGGCTGGCCGATCAACCCCCACCGCCCGGGGGCTGGCTGCTGCTGGAAGTGTTTCAGCTCCAGCCCGAGCATGTGCTGGACATGGCCCTGGGGCGACAGGTGCTGTTCATTGATGCCGACCTGGGGCTGACGGCCCAGGAAGCATGGCGCGTGGCCCCTTGCGCCCCGGATACGCGCCCCAGGTCCTTCAGCCACCACCTCACCCCTGCCCAGCTCCTGGGGGCGTTTTCCCAGATATGCGCCAACCCGCCGCCCGCCGCCTGGGTCTGGCATATCCGGGCGGAGCATCTGAACCTGGGGCATCCCCCAAGCTTAGGGCTGCATCACATCTTGAATCGGCTGAAGCATGGCAGAGCTGACACCTCAGCCCTCCACGGACAAGGCCTTCCGCAAATCTTCATTTGGGATTTTTTTACCCAAAAGGCACAAAAAAACGGGGATCAAATTTGCTAAACACGAAAAAATCGAATCTGCAATGAACTGAAACCAAACCACGCAAAACATTTGAAACATTTTGTTTCTTATGCAGAAAATGGGGCCAGCAGCGGATAAAAAAACACCGTATCGAAATTTCGATACGGTGTTCAGTATCTGCACAGAGCATGCGCTGCCGTGTTTAGAGCGCCCGACCTCGCCGCTGCAGGGCCATGATCTTGGCTTGCACATAGCCCTTCAGCTCCCGGAAAGGTACCGGCTTGCCATAAAGGATGACATCGGCAGGCAGGCCACCGTTTTCACGGATCTCATCTTCCGTCAGGCCACTCACGACCACAATATCCAGCTCCTGGAGACGCTGGTCGGCCCGCAGGCGCCGGATCATCTCGAAGCCATCAATGCCCGGCATGCGTAGATCGGTGATCAGCAGGTCGGGAGCGACCCGGCCAATCTCGATCAGACCATCAATCCCGCTAGACACCATGCGCAGCTGCACGGGCAGCCCCCAGGACGCCAGGGTATGCTCATACAACTTCTGGAGTATGCGATCGTCTTCGGCCACCAGAATCTGCAGCGCACCCGAGGCACGGGCCTGGGACTGGCCGCCGCCCGCCATGGCACGCGCACGGAATTCTTCGATGGAACTGATCCGGATACGGCGATGACCCCCGGCGGTCTTCCAGCCTTCCAGCTGGCCGTTTTCAACCATCTGCTGGACAGTACCGAGGGATAAGCCCAGCCTTTGGGCAGCTTCGGTGGTACTGCAGTATTCCTTGGCAGGAGGTTCAGGCATTGCGGACATGGGCAACTATGACAACAGAACGAAAGTTGCCCGGGATATTACCAGTTTCAAGACAGGACGCAGCCTGACGGAACACCCCGGGGATGCAGCGAATGTCACAAACCGTGGATCAGAACGGGATGTCGTCATCAAAATCGCCAAAACTACCAGAAGAGGCAGGGCGCTGGGGTGCTGCTGCAGGCGCGGGGGCCGGCGCGCTCTGCATCGGAGGCGCGGAGTAGCCGGCATCGCGACCACCGCCGTAGCCACCCATGTTGTCACCACCACGGGGGGCATCACCGCCACCCATGCCTTGACGGCTGCCCAGCATCTTCATTTCGTCGGCGCGGATTTCGGTGGTGTAACGGTCCTGGCCGTCCTTGTCTTGCCACTTGCGGGTGCGCAGGGAGCCTTCCACATACACCTGGCTGCCCTTACGCAGGTACTGGCCGGCGATCTCGGCCAGCTTGCCGAAGAACACCACCCGGTGCCATTCGGTGGCTTCACGCTTCTCGCCACTGGTCTTGTCGCGCCAGGTGTCGGTGGTGGCCAGCGTGATGTTGCAGATGGCGTCGCCGCTCGGGGCGTAACGGGTTTCGGGGTCCTTGCCCAGGTTGCCGACCAGAATCACCTTGTTAACCGAAGCCATATATTTCTCCTGAAAAAATCAAATCGACCCTCTACCAATATCGTGGAGGGTAGGGGGCATCAAACTACACGGGTTACAACACTCAAGACTTCAAGAATTTGTGGCCTTGCGCACGGCCGGGGGGCGCATGCCCGCCGCCAACACCAGCCAGGCTAAAGCCAGGCCACCGCCCAGCAGGGATACCGACCCCGCCCCCAGGTGCTTGGACAGCCAGCCCCCCAGGGCGCCGCCCAGGAAGAGGCCTACCGACTGCAAGGTGTTGTACACACCCAGGGCCGTCCCCTTGGCGTGGGCCGGGGCAACCCGGGAAATCCACGAGGGCTGGGTGGCCTCCAGCACATTGAAGGCCACAAAGAACAGGCTGAGCAGGATGGCCAGGGGCCACAGGCCTGCTTCACCAAACAGGTAGAGCCCCCCCTGCACCAGCAGCAGCAGGACGATGGCCGCGTTGAACACCTGCTTCATGGCGCCTTTCTTCTCGGCCATGATGATGGCCGGCACCATCACCACAAAGGCAACCAGCACGGCGGGCAGATAAACCTTCCAGTGCTCGGCCATGGGCAGGCCCGCATGGACCAGCCCGGCGGGCACCAGTACCCACATGGCGGTCTGCATCAGATGGAGCGCGAACACCCCAAAGTTGAGGCGCATCAGCTGACCATTTTTGAGCACTTCAGACAGCCGCCCGGTGGCACGCGGCACAGGCGGTGCGGCCGGCACGATGAACAGGATCGCGCCGATGGCGCCCACGGCCAGCACGGCGGTGAGCCAGAACAGGCCAGACATGCCAATCAAGGCATACAGAATCGGCGCTGCCACCATGGAGAGGGCAAACACCAGCCCGATGGAGGAGCCGATCATGGCCATGACCTTGGTGCGGTGCTGCTCCCGGGTCAGGTCGGCGGCCAAGGCAGTGACGGCGGCAGAAATGGCGCCTGCCCCCTGGAATACGCGCCCCACGAGCACGGTCTGCACATCCTGGGCGAGCGCGGCGATGATGCTGCCGATCACGAACAGCACCAGCCCGAACACGATCACCGGCTTGCGCCCGAAGCGGTCGGACGCAGCACCGAAGGGAATCTGCAAAAAGGCCTGGGTGAGGCCATAGGCACCAATGGCGAGGCCCACCAAGGCCACATCGTCGCCGCCCGGCATGGTGCGCGCATGGACCGCGAACACCGGCAGGATGAGGAACAGGCCCAGCATGCGCAGGGCAAAGATGGCCGCCAGGGAAGCACCGGCCCGGCGTTCGGCCGGGCTCATCTTGTCGTTATCAGGAGAAGCCATGAATCGTACTGCGGGGATGGGCGGAAGAGGCGTATATTAACAGGTTGGCCCAACCCCGATTTACCTATGGACGCCATCCGAATCCGCGGTGCCCGCACCCATAATCTCAAGAACATCGCCCTCGACATCCCGCGCAACCAGCTCACGGTGATTACCGGGCTGTCTGGCTCGGGCAAGAGCTCTCTCGCCTTCGACACCTTGTACGCCGAAGGCCAGCGCCGCTATGTGGAGTCCCTTTCGGCCTACGCCCGCCAGTTTTTGCAGCTGATGGAAAAGCCCGATGTGGATCTGATCGAAGGCCTCTCGCCGGCGATCTCCATCGAGCAGAAGGCGACCAGCCACAACCCCCGTTCCACGGTGGGGACTGTTACAGAAATACACGATTACCTGCGCCTGCTGTACGCCCGCGCCGGCACGCCCCACTGCCCCGACCACCCGGAGCACGCCCTGGAGGCCCAGAGCATCTCCCAGATGGTGGATGCAGTGCTGGCCCTGCCCGAAGAAACCCGGCTGATGATCGTCGCCCCGGTGCTCTACGGGCGCAAGGGCGAACAGGCCGACCTGTTTGCCGAACTGCGCGCCCAGGGCTTCGTGCGCGTCCGAGTGGATGGCGAGGTGTTCGAGATCGACCAGCTCCCGCCCCTCGACAAGAACAAGCGCCACAACGTAGAAGTAGTGGTGGATCGCCTCAAGGTGCGCCAGGACGTGCGCACCCGTCTGGCCGAATCCTTCGAAACCGCCCTCACCCACGCCGAAGGCCGCGCCATTGCGGTCGAGATGGATACCGGCAAGGAGCACCTGTTCTCGGCCCGCTTCGCTTGCCCGGTGTGCAACTTTGCGCTGGCCGAGCTGGAGCCGCGCCTCTTCTCCTTCAACAACCCGCTCGGCGCCTGCCCGCGCTGCGACGGTCTGGGGAGTGTGGAGTTCTTCGACCCGGAACGGGTGGTGGCCCACCCGGATATTTCCCTTGCCGCCGGGGCAATCCGGGGCTGGGATCGGCGCAATCAGTTCTACTTCCAGATGCTCCAGAGCCTGGCCGGGCATTACGCCTTTGATGTGGACACCCCGTTTAGCGAGCTCGACGAGACGGTGCGCCAGATCGTGCTATTCGGCTCCGGCAAGGACAAAATCCCCTTCCGCTACCTGTCGGATGCAGGCAAGCCGGTCATCAAGGAACACAGCTTCGAGGGCATCATTCCCAACCTGGAACGGCGCTTCAAGGAAACCGACTCCATCGCGGTGCGTGAAGAACTCGCCAAGCTGCGCGCCACCTGCGCCTGCCCCGACTGCAAGGGCAGCCGGCTGCGCAGCGAGGCCCGCCATGTGCTGATCGGGGAGCGCAACCTCTCGGAGGTCAGCCACCTGCCCCTCGCCCAGTGCAAGGCCTTCTTCGACGGCCTGCAGCTCACCGGCCAGCGCGCCCAGGTGGCCGAAAAGATCGTCTCCGAAATCTCCAGCCGGCTCCAGTTTCTGATCAACGTGGGCCTGGATTACCTCTCCCTGGACCGCTCCGCCGATACCCTCTCGGGGGGTGAAGCCCAGCGCATCCGGCTGGCCAGCCAGATCGGCTCGGGCCTCACCGGCGTCATGTACGTGCTGGACGAGCCCTCCATTGGCCTGCACCAGCGGGACAACGACCGGCTGCTCGACACCCTGCGCCACCTGCGCGACATGGGCAACACCGTGATCGTGGTGGAGCACGACGAAGACGCGATCCGGATGGCCGACTTCGTGGTCGACATGGGCCCTGGCGCCGGCGAGCACGGCGGTCAGGTGGTGGCGTCCGGCACGCCTTCCGAGGTGGCCGCCCACCCCGACTCCATGACCGGCGCCTATCTATCGGGCAGCCGCCAGATTGCGGTGCCGGCCCAGCGCCACGCGCCCGATCCCGAACGCCAGCTCGCCATCAGCGGCGCCACCGGCAACAACCTCAAAAACGTCGAGCTGAAGAGCCCGGTGGGCCTGTTCACCTGCATCACCGGGGTTTCCGGCTCGGGCAAGAGCACCCTGATCACCGACACCCTGTCTGCCGCCGCCGCCCGCCACCTGAACGGCAGCAGCATCGACGTGGCCCCGTATGCCCAGATCGACGGCCTGGAGCTGTTCGACAAGGTCATCAACGTGGATCAGAGCCCCATCGGGCGCACCCCCCGCTCCAACCCGGCCACCTACACCGGCCTGCTCACCCCCATCCGCGAGCTGTTCGCCGGGGTGCCGGAAGCCAAGGCCCGGGGCTATGGCCCGGGGCGCTTCAGCTTCAACGTGAAGGGCGGGCGCTGCGAGGCCTGCCAGGGCGACGGGATGATCAAGGTGGAAATGCACTTTCTGCCCGACATGTACGTGCCCTGCGACGTGTGCCACGGCAAGCGCTACAACCGGGAAACCCTGGAGATCCGCTACAAGGGCAAGAGCAT
>JAJTBM010000094.1 GCA_021286885.1 Rhodocyclales bacterium | reverse complement strand
GGCTCCTTCAAGAAGTTCTGCGACCTGCTGGGCAGCCGCAACATCACCGAGTTCAACTACCGCTATGCCGACACCCAGGAAGCCCACATTTTTGTGGGGGTGAGCGTGGCCAACCGGGCCGAGGGGGTGCGCCTCACCGAAGAACTGGCCCAACACAGCCTACCCTGCCTGGATCTGACCGACGATGAAATGGCCAAGAGCCACATCCGCTACATGGTGGGCGGCCACGCCCCCCAGGCGGAACACGAGGTGCTCTACCGCTTCATTTTCCCCGAGCGTCCGGGCGCCCTGGTCAACTTCCTGGAAAACCTGCGCTCCGACTGGAACATCAGCCTGTTCCACTACCGCAACCACGGGGCCGACTTTGGCCGCGTGCTGGTGGGCATGCAGGTGCCGCCGGAAGACCGGGGCGCCTTCCAGGAGTTTCTGGAGCGTCTGGGCTACGAGTACGTGGAAGAAACCCAGAACCCGGCCTACCGGATGTTCCTGGGCTGATCTCGCCCCAGCGGCCAGCTAAAGGCCACTGAGCTTAAAGGCCGCTGAGCTCCACAGCCACATCCACCGAGCCCGGCCCTGCGCCGGGCTTGGGCATTTTTGGGGCGGCGCGGGGCCCAGGGGCGGGCTTGAGCGCTTCAGAGCATGTGCTCGGTGGGCGGCGCCACCTTGAACACTTCGGCCAGGGTGGTGTGGCCCAGGGCGATCTTCTGGGCGCCCGAGAGGCGCAGCAGGCGCATCCCCTCGCGCATGGCCAGCTCGCGCACCCGGGCGGGGTCGGTGCTGGTGGTCACAACGCGACGGATTTCCGGCGACATGAGCAGGATTTCGTACAGCCCCACCCGACCCAGATAGCCGGTCATCCGGCATTCCAGACAGCCCGTGGCCTCGTGAAAACGGGGCGGACAAGGGGCCTTCCAGGGGGCGACCAGGGCTTCCCACATACTTTGCTCCTCGGGCGTCGCCGGATGGCCGGTCTTGCAGTGGGGGCACAGCACCCGCACCAGACGCTGGGCCATGATGCCGAGCAGGGTGGCGTTGAGCAGGTAGGCGGGCACCCCCAGATCCAGCAGGCGGGTGATGGCCGAGGGGGCATCGTTGGTGTGCAGGGTGGAGAGCACCAGGTGGCCGGTGAGGGCGGCCTGGATGGCCATTTCAGCGGTTTCCAGGTCACGGATTTCCCCCACCATGATGATGTCCGGATCCTGACGCATGAGGGCCCGCACCCCTTCGGCAAAGCTCAGATCGATGGCCTGGTGCACCTGCATCTGGTTGAACACCGGCTCCACCATCTCGATGGGGTCTTCGATGGTGCAGACGTTGACCTCGGGGGTCGCCAACTGGCGCAGGGTGGAATACAGGGTGGTGGTCTTGCCTGAGCCGGTGGGGCCGGTCACCAGGATGATGCCGTGGGGCTGGCTGGTGATGCCCTGCCAGCGGTTCTGATCGGACTCCGAAAAGCCCAGCTCCACCATATTGCGCACCAGCACATCAGGATCGAAGATCCGCATCACCAGCTTCTCGCCAAAGGCGGTGGGCAGGGTGGAGAGACGCAGTTCCACTTCCTTGCCGCTGGCGAGCCGGGTCTTGATCCGGCCATCCTGGGGGCGGCGCTTTTCGACCACGTCCATGCGACCCAGGATCTTGATCCGGCTGGTGACCGCCGCCATCACGCTCATGGGCATCTGATAAACCTGGTGCAGCACCCCGTCGATACGAAAGCGCACCACCCCCATATCGCGCCGGGGCTCGATGTGGATGTCGCTCGCCCGCTGCTCGAAGGCGTACTGCCAGAGCCAATCCACAATGTTGACGATGTGGCTGTCGTTGGCATCGAACTGGCGATTCACCTGGCCCAGCTCCACCAGCTGCTCGAAGGACGAGAGCTGACTGCCCGACTGGCCGCTGCTGTTCTGGGCGGCCTTCTTGACCGAGCGGGCGAGGTTGTAGAACTCCACCAGATAACGGCCAATGTCGGCCGGGCTGGCCA
This sequence comes from Rhodocyclales bacterium, assembly GCA_021286885.1. GTDB lineage: Bacteria > Pseudomonadota > Gammaproteobacteria > Burkholderiales > Rhodocyclaceae > Zoogloea. The sequence continues at coordinate 7,248 of JAJTBM010000094.1, read as the reverse complement.
CCACCCGGCGGATGTCCTTTTTCAGGATCGCACCGATTTCCTTTTCCCACTCCCGCAGGAAGGGCTGGCTGGTGGCCACCACCACTTCCCGCAGGCTGACCTGCACCGGCAGCACCCCGTAGCGGGTGGCGTAGGCCGACGACATGACCCCGGTGACCGCTGCAAAATCCACCTTTAAAGGGTCGATGCGCAGGTAATCCAGCCCGGTCTTGGCGGCCAGCCACTCGGTCAGTTCTTCCAGCCCCAGCCCCTGGGCCGGGTTGCTCCGGTTGGCCCATTTGCGGCCGGCGATCAACACCAGGGGATGCACTTCTGCCGAGCGGGCAGCCTGGGCGGAGATCAGGGTATCTGCATCGCTCCGCGCCACCCAGCCATCCAGCACCAGCAGATCCAGCACTTCGCGCAGACTGAGGCGGTGCTCGTGGAGCGAGAACCCGGCGGATCTTCCCCCAGACAGGGGTGTCGCAGATGTGGAGGCGGGGGCAGTCGAAGCAGAAGACATATTCAAACCATGAACAAGGAGGGTGCCGGCAAGCTTCCGGTCATCGCCGGCAGCATAGCGCTTTGGCCCCACGCCTGCCGGAGTTCCCACCATACGCCCCCCGGCACCGGGTACACCTGTTTTTGCCCGCTTTTACCTGCATTGCGCCGAGCCATGCATTTTAATGGGCGCGGTCGGCACCTCGCGGATCTGCGCCACCTGGAATGAATGCCATTCCACCCGCTCGGGGCGCAGCGCTATCCGCATAGTAATGCCGGTGATGTCCATGCCATGGGGGCAGGATGATGCATCCACCCAATTGCGCCACCAGACATGCAGCCACCCCATACTTCAGCCATTGTTTCATGATTCAAACCTCCAAAAGTGCTTGCTACAGGGCTTAACGCACCGCCTGTCAGCCTGGCCAAGCCGATTGGTCACCAGATGTAACAATCCATAAGGCATCCCGATACACTGCATGGCATCTGCAACCATGGAGATGACAACGATGCATTCAAACTATGCTCTGCTACTGGCTCCCATCGTTTGTATTACGCTGCTGGCGGGCTGCAGCCTGGATTCCGGCGCAGCAGCAGTCACCAGCGGCCAGTTGCAGCAACAACGGGCCAAAGAAGTGGTCAATCTGCCCAACCAAGTCGAAAAACAGCTGGATGTGATCCAAACACAGCGTAATGAGCAATTGCAAAAAGCGGGTGATCCCCAATAACCTTTACCGGACTTAACGACACCGGATCGACCCTGCCGGCTCCCCATCGACCCATGCCCCCACGAACCTCCAAGCACCTGATCTGCACATGTCTGGGCCTGCTGCTGCCCTTGGCAGCCCGTGCGGCAGATGCTTCCAGCGACTTCATGAGCATGTCCCTGGAAGAGCTGATGAATGTGGAGGTCATCTCGGCCAGCCGCTACGGGCAACGGCTTGCAGACGTTCCAGCGCCCATCTACGTCATCACCCAGGAAGACATCCAGCGCTCTGGGGCACGCAGCATTCCAGAGGTGCTCAGACTCGCGCCGGGGGTGGACATGGCTCAAGTCAATACCGACCGCTGGGCAGGGTCCATGCGCAGCTTTACCGATGTACTCTCCGACCGCCTCGCAATTTTGGTGGACGGCCGAAGTCTGTATAACCCAACCTTTTCTGCAGGATTCTGGAATATCCTGCAAATCCCGCTGGCCAACATTGAGCGGATTGAAATCATCCGGGGGTCAGGCGGATCGAACTGGGGCTTCAATGCCATCAACGGGGTGATCAATGTGATTACCCGACATGCGAGCACGCTGACCGGAACCACGGTCACACTGGGTTATGGAAGCCAGGGGGGCCCCTCCAGCCTCATCCAGCAGGGCCAGATGCTCAACGAAGAAAGCTGGCTGTATACCCACCTGCAGACCGAGAGCCGGAATACCCTCACCACCACGGATGGGCAGTCTGCCCGTGACGATTACCGCCATATGAATGCGGGTTTTCGGCTGGACGCCAAAGATGGGCCGCGTACCTGGATGCTGAGCGGCCTTGCCTATCGCCTGCACTCCAACGGTGTCTATAACAGTCACACCCAGCCAACACTCCAAACCCAAGATTTCTTTACAGACTTTCTGAGCGGCGTAAACCTGCACGGACGCTATCGTGAAGTGCTGGATCATCAATCCGAAATAGAATTGAATCTGTCTTTCTTATCCAACCGATTTGATGCAGACACCCTCGCCCAGGAAACCCAGCAAGGCATTGATATCGAGCTCCAGCATACGATACGCACCGAAGGAAAACATACGCTGCTCTGGGGCCTGAGCCTGCAGGAATTCAGTGATAAGAGTAAATCCGGCAGTCTTGTGCGCTTTTCCAGGGAAGAAGAAAACCTGAACGTCCTGAGCCTGTTTGCCCAGGATGAGTTTTCCCTAGCAAAAAATCTTAAACTGACGCTTGGCAGCCGACTGGATCAGCAAACACACAACCCTCCGGCGCTTCAGCCAAGTGCCCGGCTGCAGTGGCTCCCAACGCCCTCCCAGAACCTGTGGGCTGCGTTGTCTCAAGGCCGACGCTTCCCCTCCCGGTTGGAGCGGGTGGCCCAGTACAGCAGCGGTCTGTACCCGAACAGCACCCCAGGGCAGCTGCCTTATCGCGTCACCACCTATGGCGCCAAAACGATACAAACAGAAAAACTGGCCTCTCTTGAACTGGGCTTCCGTCAGCAGCTGACCCCGGAGTTTCTGATCGATATCGTGTCTTACGCAAACCACTACACCAACTTGCGTACTCAGGTTCAATCGGGCGAACCGCAGGTCGTGAACGGGACTTACCTGGATATTCCGTTGCAGTCGATTAATCGCGGTGAATTGCGCACCCAGGGTCTGGAATTGGCGAGCGAATGGCGTCCCAAAGATAACTGGCGTCTGCAGTTAAGCCACAGCCTCTCTCACACGGGGCCCCTGCGTGAAGGTGATATCAGTAGTAATAGCTACTATCCCAAGCAGATCGTTTCCCTGCGCACCAGCTGGACCCCTCACGCCCGCATCCAATTGGATGGTTGGATACGCCATGTGACGAGCCGTGGAAATGCCGAACACCAGCAGCTGCCCGCCTACACAAGCCTGGATCTGCGAGGCGCCTGGCAGCTGAACCAGCACATCGAAGCATCCGTTGTGGGCCAGAATCTACTGCAGTCACACCACACCGAATTTCTGGCCGTCACACCTGCACTCATCTCAAGCCAGATCAGCCGCAGCATCATGGGCTATCTAAAGCTCAGCTACTGACCTCTGCCCCCTACCCCCTGAGCACTGAAATCTCAGTGCAGGCTGCCCCCGCTCGCCAGCAGGCGGATGGTACGTACCGTATCCAGATCTGACTGACGGTAAGCCGATTTGATGTACTCGGCCACCTGCACGCCATCCTGCACCATGCCTTCGGCCAGTCCGGTCTCGTAGGTGAAGCGCAAGAAGAGTTGCCCCGCCTCGGGGGTTTCCAGCTTGATGGTGAGCTTGCCCCCCGCGTGGTGCGCGTTGGGGTGGGAGGTGAAACTGACCCACTGGTGTTCTTCAAACTCCACCGCATCCCGGATCATGGCCTGACCGAAGTGCAGCTCCCGCTCGACCCGGTTGTCCAGGCGGGCAAGGATCACACAACGCTCCAGACCGGGCAGGAAGAGCTCAGGCTCGGTCACCCGACGCATGAGCCCATCCCAGGTCTGTTCGACGCTCAGAGAGGCTATGAGAGGGTTGGAGGGGTCATTGATCTGGATGAGGTGTTCGAAACGCACGGCAGGCTCCTTGAATCAGGGGCGCAAGTTTAGCGCCTCGCGACCCGGGTGGTGAGCCAGATTCCCGAAAGAATCAGCCCGCTCCCGACCAGGTGGTAGAGATGGGGCGCTTCCCCCAGAAACACCATGGCCAGCAGGGTGCTGAACACGGGCATCAGATGAATGAACAGCCCGGCCCGGGATGCCCCCACCTCCCCCACCGCCCGGTTGTAGAAGATGTAGCCCAGGAAGGCCGGGAAAACGCCTGTATACACGACCCCCAGGGCGGTTCCCCAGTGGGGCTCCAGATGGGCGCCCCGGGCCAGCTCCAGCCACGCCAGGGGCAACAGTTCGAGCAGGCCGATGGCGGTGAGCACCGCTAGCATGGCCATGGGGTGCAGGCCCGCCGGGCGCCATTGCAGACAAAGTGTATACACGGCCCAGGACAGCACCGCCGCAAGCATCCACAAATCACCCACATTCAGGCTGAGGCCGGCCAGCACCTGGATATCCCCGCGCCCCACGATGTTCATCACCCCCGCAAACGACACCAGCACGCCCAGCAGTTCCAGGGGTCGCGCCCGATGGCCCAGCCCCCAGGAGAGGGCAATGATCGCTATCGGAATAAAGGAGTTGAGCAGGGCCGCGTTGGTGGCGGTTGTATACGACAACGCGATGTAGGCCAGGGTGTTGTAGGCCCCCACCCCCAGGGTGCCCAGCACCAGCAGGATGCCCCACTTGCGGGCAGGAATCCCCTTCAGGCCCTGACGATGGGGCCAGGCCAGGGGCAAGGTCAGCAAAAAGGCGAGGGTCCACCGGCCCAGGGCCAGGGTCATGGGCGGGATTGCGTCCCTTAGGCCTCGCCCCACCACCATGTTCCCCGACCAGAACAGGACGGTCAGGGTCAGCAGCAGGTAGGGATGGGTAAAAAAGCTGGAGCGTTGTTGCGCAGTCATGGGAGCACATCCACTGGAAACCGGCTTCGATTATGGGGGAAGCCTCCAGGGCGTGTGGCTAGGGACTAACCCCAGCAGCCGTGTTCAGGGTTTTTCCAGGGAGTTTTTGTATACACCGCAGGTGTACCGATTTTTTTTGCAAGGGTTGGCACACCCTGCTTCAGCTTTGTGTACAGGGTTTTCTTCTTTTTCTTTGTATGTATACAAGACCTTGTTAACAGTGCACCAAGGTTTTCTGTGGATAAGTCGGTTTACCCCTGCGTTTACCGAAAGTTGTGCACTGGACAAGCTTATGGATCAGGGCAGGTACAGGGTTTGAACAGTTTGGGGATGAAAATCCACAGGTTTGAAAAAATCATTCTTGTACACAAACCTTGCCCAGCTTCGCCAGAGACTTGTGCACAAGCTGGGAAGCAGCTTCAAGACCTTGCTGGTTAACAAAAAGTGGACAACTGCTGCTCAAGAAAGAGGCAAACAGGTTTTCAGGTGCGATCTGCATTTCCAAAAAGCAGGTCTGCAGTTGGAAGCGCTTGAAGGTTCAAATCGGGGTGAAAAGTGCTCTTGGAGAGGGTGGTTTTGTGTACTGTTTTTTAATATGTATACAAAAGGTTTACTGTGTACACAGCCCATTTTCTGTGGATAAACCGTAAACCTCCATAGAATTCAGGTGTTTGAATCCATTAAAAGTCTGTAGGCAACCCCGGTTTACGGGTGTGGGCCTTTTGTTGAGGAAAATCGGGCCTTCGCCCCTGGAGCTGCTTGTGCACAATTCACCCCTCCCCTTGCCTACCCACTTATCCCCAGGGCCTGGGGATATCCGCGCCCTGCCCCGCTGGGACGTGTTCTGCCAGGTGGTGGACAACTTCGGGGACATCGGCGTGTGCTGGCGCCTGGCCCGCCAGCTGGCTGGAGAGTTTTGTATACACGTCCGGCTGTGGGTGGATGATCTGGCGAGCGCTGCACGCTTGATTCCGGGGCTGGACCTCCAAGCAGCGGTTCAGCACCAAGAGGGCGTGGCGATTCACCGCTGGGAGCCGGACTTCTCCGATGAGCAGGCCGCAGACGTGGTGATTGCCGCCTTTGCTTGCCCGCTGCCCGATGTATACAAACGCGCCATGGCGGCCCGAAACCAGCGGCCGGTGTGGATAAACCTGGAATATCTGAGCGCCGAAGACTGGGTGGCTGGCTGTCATGGGTTGCCCTCTCCCCAGCCCGGTCTGCCCCTGGTTCAGCACTTTTTTTTCCCGGGCTTTGATGCGGCTTCTGGCGGCCTGCTGCGGGAAGCGGATTACGCAGCCCGTCAGGCGGCTTTCGATCCCGACGCCTGGTGGCAGACCCGGGTGGGCATGCCGCGCCCCCTGGATGCGCTCACGGTGTCGCTGTTTGCCTACGAGAACCCAGGGCTCGCACCCTTGCTCGATGTCTGGGCGAGGGGCGCCCGGCCGGTGGTCTGTCTGGTGCCCGAAGGGCGCGTTCTGGCGGATCTGGCGGCTTGGTCAGGCCAGCCGGGGCTGAAGGCGGGGGATGGGCTGCAGCGGGGCGCCCTCCGCCTCCAGGTATTGCCCTTCGTGCCCCAGCAGGCCTACGACGAATTGCTGTGGGCCTGCGATCTCAACTTTGTGCGGGGGGAAGATTCCTTCGTGCGCGCCCAGTGGGCTGCCAAACCCCTGGTGTGGCACATCTACCGCCAGGAGGAAGAGGCCCATATGGTCAAGCTGGAGGCTTTTCTGGCGCGCCAGGGGGCTGGGCTGGATACCGCAGCCAGAAACGCTCAGGAAGCCTTCTGGCGGGCCTGGAACGGGTCTGAGGGGGGGATGGGGGTGGCAGAGGCCTGGCCGGCCTTGGAGGCCGCCCTGCCCCGGCTGGCGGCCCATGGCCAGGCCTGGGCGAGGGAAATGGAAGCGCTGGGGGATTTGGCGTCCGGGCTGCTGAAGTTTTGTAAACTTGCGGTACAATAATAAGTTACCTATCTTCAGTGGCCCACGCCGCGCTAACTTCAGCATTCAGCAAGCAGGAACAAGCATGAAAACCGCAATGGAACTCCGCTCCGGCAACGTGATCATGGTGGGCAGCGACGCCCTCGTGGTTCAGAAGGCCGAATACAACAAGTCCGGTCGTAACGCCGCCGTCGTGAAGATGAAGCTGAAGAACCTGCTCACCGGCGCGCCGTCGGAGTCGGTTTACAAGGCCGACGACAAGTTCGAGATCGTCGTCCTCGATCGCAAGGAAGTGACCTTCTCCTACTTCGCCGATCCGATGTACGTCTTCATGGACGCCGACTACGAGCAGTACGAAGTCGAAGCCGAGAACATGACCGATGCCCTCAAGTACCTGATCGACGGCATGCCCTGCGAAGTGGTGTTCTACAACGGCAAGGCCATCTCCGTGGAACTGCCCACCACCGTCGTGCGTGAAGTGGAATACACCGAACCCGCCGTCAAGGGCGACACCTCCGGCAAGGTGCTGAAGCCTGCCCGTATCGCGCCCAGCGGCTTCGAACTGTCCGTGCCCGCCTTCGTGGAAATCGGCGACAAGATCGAAATCGACACCCGTA